>CAZDYO010000628.1:0-1500 GCA_964509555.1 uncultured Acidimicrobiales bacterium | reverse complement strand
CGCCCGAGACAACAACGGCCGACCAGCACCAGACCCATATGCCGGCATCCGCCGGGCGCTCACACGGTCGCTCGCCAAGACCGCCGCCATCGACCACAGCCCCGACGTCGCCGACGAAGGGATCTCGCTGCCATGACCACCCGCCAACTACTGCAGATCCCGGAACTCGCCGAACAACTCGGAGTCACCGAACGCTTCATCCGCCGGCTCGTGTTCGAGCGCCGAATCCCCTACCTCAAGATCGGCAAGTTCATCCGCTTCGACCCCGAAGCCGTCGACAAGTGGATCAAAGAACAGCGGGTGCCATCCCTATGAGGCGGACACTGCACTCGTCAGGCACTGAGCCGGGTGGATGCACAGTTACTTACAGGTACTCACCTGTAGATCGCGCCATTTATTACTGGTTATACCCTGTAGTTATCGCTTGTATCTACTGGTTCTGTCCGGTATGTTCGACCCATGAAGCAGTCGACAACAGCCAGGCGACGCCTCGACGAGAGGCTGCAGACCATCGGTTCGATGGAGATCCCACGGCCCCACCGCGGCTGGATTCGTGCCGTGCGTGAGGCCCTGGGGATGTCGACAACCGAGCTCGGGCGACGGATGGGCATCATCCAACAGAGCGTCGTCGACCTCGAACAGAGCGAGGGCCGCTCGACCATTCAGCTCGAAACCCTTGAGCGCGCCGCGGCCGCGATGGAGTGCAAACTCGTCTACGCCATCGTTCCAAGGAGTTCGCTCGAAGAGATCGTCCAGGCGCGTGCCCACGACAAGGCGCGCCAACAGCTCGCCACCGTCGAGCATCACAGTCGACTCGAAGACCAGTCAGTCTCCAACGCCGACCTGGAAGCACAGATAGACGAGCTTGCAGCCGAACTGATAGACCGCCGCGGGCTGTGGCGCGACGCCGAGATCCAGAGATGAGCAACCCGCTGTTGCCGGAAGGCGACGGTCACACCGAGTTGCCCGAGGACGACCGCGAGGGCCTGATCCCCTCCTACATCGCCACGCGATCCGACCTGTTCGATGCCGAGCAGCGAAACATCGCTTCTGCGTTGCAGCACAGGACACCGTCAACGGACGTTCTGCTCGACGACAAGTACCTACGTGATCTCCACCGGGCCATGTTCGGACAGGTATGGACATGGGCCGGTCGATATCGCAAACGCGAGACGAACATCGGCATCAGCCCAGTACAGATCGCCATGGCGGTGCGGACTCTGGTCGACGACACGCGAGCCTGGATCGAGATGGAGACGTACAACCCGGACGAATTGGCTGCCAGATTCCATCACCGACTCGTTCAGATTCACCCGTTCCCCAACGGAAATGGTCGCCACGGCCGCATAGCGGCGGATCACCTCTTGGAGTCGATGGGCGAACCGGGCTTCACCTGGGGCCGGAACCTCAGCGTCACCACTGACGAACTGCGACGACGGTACCGCCGGGCGCTGGAGCTGGCCGACGGCGGATCAATCAATGATCTGCTGGCCTTCTGTC
>CAZDYO010000627.1:0-1515 GCA_964509555.1 uncultured Acidimicrobiales bacterium | reverse complement strand
TTTGTGAACGTTTGGAGTCCCGTTTGGGACTCCAAACGTTCACAAAACCAGGAGGCTTGCTAGGGCTGGGGGGAGGTCGGTCGGGCCGGTGACGGTGGACAGACGGGCTCCGGTGGCGGCAACGAACTGGCGGGCGTCGTCGGCGTCGTCGGCGGGGGCGATCACACACAGCTCCTGGTGGCGGCGGGCCGCGGCCACCGCGTCGCCCCCGGTGGTGGCTCGGCAATCGGACAACAGCAACGTGATCTGGCGTTTGGCACTGGATCGGGCCAACTGGTCGCGGGCCGAATCAAGGGCCGAGGCCAGGTCGGTTGTGCCGTGTCCCTGAAGCCGCAACACGTCGTCGACAACCGCTCCGGGCTCCCGGTGACGCTCCTGCGACTTGACAGCCACGACCTTCTCGCCGAACGCCAGCACCGACCAGTCGGCTGGGGCCCGCCAAGCGCACGCCGCGGCGCACACCGCCGCTGTGGCCAGACGGTGCCCGCTCATCGAACCGCTTCGGTCGACCACCAAAGCGATCGCGGTTGCGGGCCTTCGCCAGGCTCTCACCCGCAGCGCGTCGACCGACATCGGTTCCGCCGAAGCTCCGGCACGCACGATCTCGTCGAGGCTGGCGTCGAGGTCGAGATCTCCGTCGACACGATCGGCAGGGAGACTTTGCATGCGGCCGAGGCCCCGTGCCGACACCGGCCCCGATCGGGCCACGTCGAGCACCAGTCGTCCGGCGAGCTTCGCGGCCAGTGCAGACAGCTTGCGGTCGGTGGCACCGCTCATCGTGGCCAACATCTCGAGGGCCGCGTCGAGATCCTCTTGCGTGAGATCGGCCAACGCGTCGTCGTCGATCTCACCCAACTCGGGGCTCAGCTCGGCAAATCTCGGATCTTGCGACATCTCACGCCTCGACTTGGTGCGATTCCTCTCGCTCTCGAGCTGCTCGCGGGCCGCGTCGCCCTCGAGTGTCAGCGAGGAACTGTCGTCGCCCCGCTCGGGGCTGGGTGTTTTGGGTCGTCGGTGTCGTCCCCTGCCCGGATAACCAGAGCCCACAGCTCGCGGATGACATCCTCGGCGGTCCGGTCGCCGCCCTCATGAAGGCGTATCCGACCCGACAATGCAACCAGGGCCGAGTCGAGACCAACGCCAAGATCGGCGCAGTCGACACCGCGAATCGCGGCCAGGTGCCTGACCACCTCGACCTGATCTATAGCCCCTCTGACCGATGACCCGACCCGTATGTCGGGGTGCTGGCGAGTGGCGCGGGTGATAGCCACGGCCCGCGAACGCACCACATCATCGGCCTCGCCGGCCCGCTGCTCGACAATTCCCTGCTCGTCGGAAGCCGACTGGTAGTCCATGGTGATTCGGCATATGCGGTCGTAGATCGCGCCGGCAACACGGGAGGTTCCGATGTTGTCGAACGGGTTCATCGCCGCCACGATCCGGAACCCGTCGGCGGCCGCCACCCGACCTATTCGGGGGACGTTGAGCTCGCCCTCGGACATCACGGTGATGAGC
>CAZDYO010000626.1:0-1523 GCA_964509555.1 uncultured Acidimicrobiales bacterium | reverse complement strand
CGTCAGGAATCTGGCCCAGTTGGCCCAACGTCTGACCCAGGGAGAAATCCCGGCGTCGGTCGCGGTCACGGCCGGTGTGTCCACAGCCGATCTCTCGGCCAGGTCGTGGGTGGTCGTTCGCAACGACATCCAGAGCCTCACGGTGTGCGATGTTGGCAACACGCGAGCCGATGTCGAGCAGGTCGCGGACTCGTTTGCAGTCGGCCTGCTGGACTTTCTGAACAACGAAGCTTCCGCCTTTCAGACGTCGCGAATCAGCAACGCCGAGGTTCGTATCGCCGATGCCCAGGCATGTCGTGATCAGGCCCAATCACAGATAGACGAGATGCAGGCCCTCGACCCCCTGGCCGACGTGCTGGCACTCGAACAGCAGGCCGCGGCGTGTCGGTTGGAACTCAATCAGGCCAACTCGGATCTGGTCTCGTTCAAGTCCGATGGCACGCCGACGGTCCCGATAGACACTCTGCAGTACGCACAGGCCACCCAGATCACCGAGTCGGCGTACAGGGCCCGTCTCCGTGCGGGTGCCGCCGGTGCCAACGTGATCGTGGGGGTGGGCGACTCGACATCCGCTGCTGCAACGCCGGCCTCGCGGAGCTCCCGTACCCCGATTCCCGATGGTCCGGTGACCCGTGGCGCCCTGGGCTTCGGTGTCGGGATCGGCACCGCGCTCGCGTTCGTGATGTTCACCGAACGGCTCGATTCCAGGCTCAGGTCGAAGGAGGACGTCGAGTCGATCATCGACCTTCCCGTTCTTGCTGAGATCCCTCCGCTCAGCCGGTCGGAACGGGGCCGGACAAACATCATCTGTGTGGACGAGCCAAGATCCCGATCCGCCGAGGCGTTCCGGGCGCTGAGGTCAGCCATCGACTACGCGAACGTGATCGAGGAGGCTCGCGGCAACATCGGGGAGGGGACCCATGTCGTGTTGTTGACATCCCCGGCCCCGGGGGAAGGCAAGACGACGACCCTCGCGAACCTGGCGGCCACCATGGCCGAGGGGGATCGTCGAGTGCTCGCCGTGAACTGCGATTTCCGCCGACCTCGACTCCACCGGTACCTGGGCGGCGATACCCAGCCCCGCGCCGTGAACGTGACCGATGTGCCCGGTGTTCAGCTCGTCACACAGGTGACCCTTGATGATTCGGCGGCGTCGCCCAGTGACGTGGTCGGGGCTCAGCGGGAGCTGGTCGAGCGGGCAAGGTCCAGATTCGATGTGATCTTGCTGGACTCGGCGCCTGTGCTGACAACCAACGACGCCAGCGATCTGCTTCCGGTGGTGGACCACGTGGTGCTGGCGATCAGGTCCGGACAAACCTCGGCGGAGGCCGCGAGTCGTGCCGCCGAGCTTCTGGAACGCCGGGGAAAGTCTCCGCTGGGGGTTGTCCTTGTCGGAACCAGGGACGTCCCGAGTTCCTCTGAGTACTACTACGAAGACGGCGACCCCTACCTCGAACCAACCCGCCGACGTGGCCGTCGACGTGCGGAGCGAACCGGCGGGTCCTCGCGCCGAGCGGCCTCCA
>CAZDYO010000625.1:0-1530 GCA_964509555.1 uncultured Acidimicrobiales bacterium | reverse complement strand
GGACGGGTGGCGTCCTACGCGTGGCACGACCACTATCGGTCTCTCCGCGCTGCACTCGACCGGATGGCCGACCACTTGCGAGCCCGTGGACACCGCAGCGAGGTATACGCCGATCAGAACAATCTTGTGGACCGTGCCGTCGCGCATCGATCGGGGATCGGTTGGTGGGGGAAGAGTTCCAACATCCTCATTCCCGGCACGGGGAGCATGGTCGTGCTCGGCGCGGTGCTCACCGACGCCAAGATGTCAACGAACCCCGTCGGGCCGCTGCCCGACCAGTGCGGCACCTGCAGGTCGTGCATCACCTCGTGCCCCACCGACGCCATCGTCTCACCCGGAGTGATCGATGCCCGCAGGTGTCTCGCGTGGCTCCTGCAGCTCGACGGGGATTTTCCCGAAGAGTTCCGGGCTGCCCTCGGCAACCGCATCTACGGCTGCGACGACTGCCAAGACGCGTGCCCGCCAAATCAAGTCACGATTCGTCGCACATCAGATCGTGATCGAGACTCCGGAATGAAGCCCGGCGCGTGGGTGCCGATCCTCGACCTTCTGGGTCTCGGCGATGCCGAACTGATGTCCCGATACGGTCGGTGGTACATCCCCCGCCGAGACCCCGACATCATCCGTCGCAATGCCTACGTGGTGCTGGGCAACATCGGCGACGGTGACGATCCGGCAACGAGGGATGCCATCCGCACCGGGATCTCCCACAGGAGCGAGGTGGTGCGTACCCACGCATCATGGGCGGCAGCCCAACTTGGTCTCGATCGTCTCACCCCAACAGCGACGGCCTAGAGTTCTCGCGCTGTGGCCCGCCATCTGCTTGTCACCAACGACTTCCCGCCCAAGATCGGCGGCATACAGAACTACCTTTGGGAGCTCTGGCGCCGTCTTCCCGCCGATGAGGTGGTGGTACACACCACCCCGTACAAGGGCGCGGCCGAGTTCGACGCCCAGCAGGACTACACCATCGTTCGCAGCAGGGAACCGTGGCTGCTTCCGACCCCGATCCTGGCCAGACGGGTCGACTCGTTGGCCCGCAGCCATGCAGTCGATCTGGTGCTCATCGACCCCGCAGTTCCGGCCGGCCTCATCGGGCCGCATCTGGATCATCCCTACGGTGTGATTCTCCATGGTGCAGAAGTCACGATTCCGGGGCGGGTTCCGGTGAGCCGCCAGCTTCTGGCGAGGGTGCTCGACAAGTCGGTGGGCGTCATCGCTGCCGGTGGGTACCCGGCCGACGAAGCCGAGCGGGCGGCGGGAAGATCGTTGCCCACAACCATCATCCCCCCCGGTGTCGACGTCGAGCGATTCGTGCCTCTCTCGAAGTCCGACCGTGGTGCGGCGCGGCGAAGGTTGGGCATTCCCGAATCCGGACCTCTGGTGGTGTCGGTGTCGCGTCTGGTGCCCCGCAAGGGCATGGACACGCTGATTCGCGCATCGGTCGAGATCCGCAAGCGGCATCCCGAGGTCACCGTCGCCATCGCCGGAAAGGGTCGCGACTCGAAACGCCTGGGGGCGCTGATATCC
>CAZDYO010000624.1:0-1535 GCA_964509555.1 uncultured Acidimicrobiales bacterium | reverse complement strand
GGCCTCAATGTGTTGGGCCGAGAGTTTCATGCCGATCGGAATGCCACCTGACTCCTCGCGCACCTCCGCGGCCACCCGGCGATAGTCGGCCTCGGTCACCAGATCAGGGAACGTCGATGGAGAGATGGCGTCGGTGCCGGGCTCGAGCCCGCGCACCTCGGCGATCCTGCCCCGCACCTTGATCCCGGGGAGATGTCCACCGGTGCCGGTCTTGGCGCCCTGCCCGAGCTTGAAGTGGAAGGCCTGCACGTCGCGAACCTTGTCGAGCGACCAGCCGAATCGACCGCTCGCCAGCTCGTAGAAGTATCGCGAGTTGGCGGCTTTCTCCTCGGGGAGCATGCCGCCCTCGCCCGAGCAGATGCCGGTGCCGGCCAGTTCGGCTCCTTTGGCCAACGCCACCTTGGCCTCCTCCGACAAGGCGCCAAAGCTCATGTCGGAGACGAAGATCGGGATGTCGAGCCGCAGGGGCCGTTCAGCGTTCGGTCCGATGACGACACCGGTCGACACCGGCACGTCGTCGAGTTGCGGACGTGTGGACAGTTGCGCGGTGGCGAACTGGATGTTGTCCCACTTGGGCAGCTCGTCGCGCGGCACGCCCATCGAGGTGACCGGCCCATGGTGACCGAGGTAGTCGAGACCCTCGTTGGCCAGGCGCCTTATGAGAGCGACGTGTGGTTCGGCGGGGTCGCCGTGGGGGTCCTGGAATCGCCCTTGGTAGGAGTTGCGGTCGAACGGCTGGGGATGCTCCCTGGTCCACGAGGCAACCTCCTCGGCATCGACCACCAGGTCGTCGCCGTCGATCCACGAGGCGAACTTGTGGAGACGCTCGTTGTTGTCGTAGCTCGACACCCCGGTGTGGAACACGTAGTCCCAGCCGTGAAGGCCACAGATCAGATTGTCGCCTTCCACCCGACCGTCGCACATGAGCGCACCGCGGTGCAGGCATCTGCCGTAGAGAACCGAGTGGTTGTCGTCGAAACGCACCACCACGAGATCGACATCGTCGATGGTGACCCCGGTCGGCCGCCGGTCGGGAAGCTCGGAGAATCTCGCAATCGCCACCGGTCGCATCAGGCTCCTCGGGCCGCCCGGCACGCGCTGCCGGATCGACTTCCCATGCACCCTACGCGTCGGCGCGTTGCTGGGGATGAACCGCCCAATCAGGCGGCGAGGATGGTGTCGCCCAGCTTTGGAAGAATCACTGTCCGGCTCGCCGATCGGGCCAGCCGATTGGAGATGGATCCCCTGCGGGCAATCACGATCACCTCGGCACCGCGTTCGGTGAGCTTGATGGCCAAGTCGGCGAAGATGCCGTCGCCCGACGCGATCACGATCCGGGTGAACCTCGAACAAACGTCGTCGACGTCGACCGCCCGCAGCAGGGCGAGGTCGGCGCCATCAGGACCCGACTTCACGATGCGCCGGGCCGCGGGCCACGCCCACCAGACAGCTCTCGCGGCACGATGGCTCGAAGCCACGATCACATGATCGGACTCGCGGACCCCCAACGCCCGCCGAAGTTCTGCCCGGTCGTC
>CAZDYO010000623.1:0-1538 GCA_964509555.1 uncultured Acidimicrobiales bacterium | reverse complement strand
CGCGAACACGCGCTGATGCTGGCCGAAAATGGCGCTGCTGTTGTGGTCAACGACCTCGGTGGCGACGAACACGGCGGAGGCGGCGACACCACACCCGCCATGGACGTCGTCAAGGAAATCGAGGCCATGGGAGGCCGCGCCGCGGTCAACGGCGGCAACGTCGCCGACTTCGACCAGGCCAAGGCCATGATCGACCAAGCCATCGAAACCTTCGGCGACATCAACATCGTGATCAACAACGCCGGCATCCTACGCGACCGCATGATGTTCTCCATCACCGAAAGCGACTGGGACGCCGTGATGGCCGTCCACCTCAAGGGCACCTTCGGCCCGTCGCACCACGCCGCCAACTACTGGCGCAACAAGGCCAAGGCCGGCGAAGAGGTCTACGGACGCATCATCAACACCTCGTCGCCATCAGGCATCTACGGCAACGTGGGCCAGACCAACTACGGCGCCGCCAAAGCCGGTATAGCGGCGTTCACGGTGATCGCCGCCCAGGAACTCGTGAAGTACGGCGTAACCGTAAACGCCCTGGCCCCCACCGCCTTCACCCGCATGACCGCTCCCCTCATGGGTGGCGCCGACGCCCCCGACAACCTCAAGGACGCCATCAGCCCCCGCTGGATCGCCGTGACCGCCACGTGGCTGGCCAGCCCCGAGGCCGCCAAGGTCACCGGTCGGGTCTTCGACATCCGCGGCGAGAACCTGGGGATCGCCGAAGGCTGGCACCTTGGCCCGGTCGCCAAGCAGACCGACGACCCCGCCGATCTGGGCCCGGTCATGGCCGAACTGATGAGCAAGGCCCGTCTCAACGCCGACATGAGCGGCACCGACCACGAAGGCCCCGGCTTCCCGGGTCACGAAATCTGACATACCTCACCTGAGACGGGGCAGCGGGCCGCTCCCGGGCCGCCCGAAACCTCAGCCGTAGCCGACCTGACAGAACCCGTGATTGCAGTAGCCGCCCGGGTTCTTGTCGAGGTACTGCTGGTGGTAGCTCTCCGCGAAGTAGAACACGTCCGCGTCGACGATCCGGGTGGTGATCTCGCCGAATCCGGCTTCGCTCAGCTTCACCTGGTAGGCATCTCGGCTGGCCTCGGCCTTGGCCCGCTGCCCGTCGTCGAACACGTAGATCTCACTTCGATACTGGGTGCCGATGTCGTTGCCCTGGCCCATGAACTGGGTGGGGTCGTGAACCTCCCAGAACACCTTCAACAAGTCCTCGTAGTCGACCACCGTCGGGTCGTAGACGGCCATCGCCACCTCGTTGTGGCCGGTTCGTGAGGTGGACACCTCCTCGTAGGTGGGGTTGGGGGTGAAACCGCCCGTGTAGCCGACAGCCGTGGTGTGAACCCCGGGCACCTGCCACAGGAAACGTTCGGCCCCCCAGAAGCAGCCCATGCCGAAGATCGCCTTGGCGAGACCATCCGGATAGGGCGGTCCGATCCGGGTGCCTAGAACGGTGTGGATGGCATCGCTGCCGGGCATCGACTCGGGACGCCCACGAAGAGCATCACCGGGGTCGACCATCTGCT
>CAZDYO010000622.1:0-1539 GCA_964509555.1 uncultured Acidimicrobiales bacterium | reverse complement strand
ACGCTGGCCGCCGTGGCCCTGGTGGCGGTTCTGCCGGCTTTCGGTGTGGCGTCGGTGCTGAGATCGATCGCGCTGGCCGGTGGCCTGCTGATCATCGGTGGCGCCGTCGACCCGGCCGAGGCGTGGAACATGATCGACCTGCGGATCGTGGCGATGATCGCCGGTGCCCTGGGCCTTGGTCGGGCGGTGGCCGTGAGCGGCCTCGGCGATGAGTTCGCCGGTCGACTCATCGATCTCACCTCGTCGATGGGCGACCTCGGTGCGGTGATCGGTGTGCTGCTGGCCACGATGGTCCTCAACCAGCTGATCACCAACGTGGCCGCGGTGGCCCTGATGTTCCCCACCGCTCTCACGGTGGCTGCCGCCACCGACGTCGACCCCCACCGAATGATCATTGGGGTGGCCGTGGCGGCATCGGCGTCCTTCCTGACCCCGATCGGCTACCAGACAAACACCATGGTCTGGGGGCCCGGAAGGTATCGGCTCGCGGATTACCTCAAATTGGGTGCACCGTTGTGGATCACAACATTGATCGGAACGGGGATCATCGTCACGATGGGTTGAGGTTCCACGATGCCCCTCGTATGCTTCCGGGTCGGCCATTTCGCGCCCGTGTGCGCACTGCCGTGCGTCCATTCAAGATCGATCCCAAGGAATTACAGTGCCCACGATTCAGCAGTTGGTCCGCAAGGGCCGCCAGTCGAAGCGACGCAAGGAGGCGACACCCGCGTTGAAGGGTGCCCCACAGCGCCGCGGAGTGTGCACCCGCGTCTACACCGCCACCCCAAAGAAGCCCAACTCGGCTTTGCGCAAGGTGGCCCGTGTTCGTCTCACCAGTGGCGTGGAGATCACCGCCTACATCCCGGGTGAGGGACACAACCTGCAGGAACACTCCATCGTGCTGGTCCGTGGTGGCCGTGTGAAGGACCTTCCCGGTGTGCGATACAAGATCGTTCGCGGCACCCTCGACACCTCCGGCGTGCGCGACCGCAAGCAGGCCCGCAGCCGCTACGGCACCAAGAAGGAGAGCTGACATGCCCCGCAAAGGCCCAGCCCAACGTCGTGAGCTTCGCCCCGATCCGATCCACAACTCGGTTCTGGTCACCCAGTTCATCAACAAGATTCTCCAGCGTGGCAAGCGCAGCCTCGCCGAGCGCATCGTCTACGACGCGCTTTCGATGGTCGAGACCAAGACCGGCGCCGAGCCGGTGGCCGCTCTGAAGCGTGCCGTCGACAACGTTCGTCCCCAGCTCGAGGTTCGCAGCCGCCGTGTCGGTGGTGCCACCTACCAGGTGCCCGTCGAGGTTCGTCCCCGTCGAGCCACCACCCTGGCGGTTCGCTGGATCGTGGGCTACTCCCGCGATCGTCGCGAGCGCACCATGGCCGAACGCCTCGCCAACGAAATCCTCGATGCCAGCAACGGCATCGGTGGTTCCGTCAAGCGTCGTGAAGATCTTCAGAAGATGGCCGACGCCAACAAGGCCTTCGCCCACTACCGCTGGTAGCAGCCCGGTTCGCCGCGCTGAAACCAATCGACAT
>CAZDYO010000621.1:0-1549 GCA_964509555.1 uncultured Acidimicrobiales bacterium | reverse complement strand
GGTGGCGGGTTGGGTGAGGATTTCCTCGGGGGTGCCGATCTGGACCACCGCGCCGTCCTTCATGATGCAGACCCGGTCGCCGATTCTCAGGGCCTCGTTGAGATCGTGGGTGATGAAGATGATGGTCTTGTGGAGTTCGCTCTGGATCGCCAGCATCTCGTCCTGCATCTGGCGGCGAATGAGCGGGTCGAGGGCGCTGAACGCCTCGTCCATGAGCAACACGTCGGGATCGGCGGCCAGGGCCCGGGCCAGGCCTACCCGCTGCTGCATGCCGCCCGAGAGTTCGCTGGGGGCGTTGTAGGCGTAGGCCTCGAGCCCGGTGAGGGCCAGCGCCTTGAGGGAGGCTTCGTCGCGCTCGTCCTTGGGCACCTTGCGAACCTTGAGCCCGTAGCCGACGTTGTCGATCACGTTTCGGTGGGGGAACAGGGCGAAGTGCTGAAAGACCATTCCCATCTTCTCACGGCGAAACTCCTGCAGGGCCGGACCGCTCAACTCCTGCACGTTGACCCCATCGACCCACACCTCGCCGACCGTGACTTCATGGAGCTTGTTGACCATGCGAATGGCGGTCGACTTCCCCGAGCCGGACAGGCCCATGATCACGAACAGCTCGCCCCGCTTGACACTGAAATTGACGTTGTCGAGGCCCATGACGTGGCCGCTCAGGCGCTGCACCTCGTTCTTGCCGATGCCGAGCTTGGCCAATTCGTAGGCTCGCCCCCGGGGCCGAGGCCCGAAGATCTTGTAGACGGAGTCGAACCTGACGATCTCGTCGGCGGCGTTGCTCATTTGTGTCCTCCCGGGGCCGAGTGGACGGCACCCTCCCAATCGGGCCGAGACATTAACAGTCTGATGTGGCTGTGACGAATGGCTCAGTGAATTTAGCTATCGGATAACAATGGGCTGTGCCGGCTGATCGGGGCATTCGATGCGGGTATGGTCGGCGTCGAACCGGAGGGCCTGATGGGTGACATTTACGACCACGTGATCGTCGGAGGAGGCTCGGCGGGGTGTGTGCTCGCCAATCGACTGTCGGCCGATCCGTCCACCAGGGTGCTGGTTCTCGAGGCCGGCAGGAGCGACTGGCGATGGGACGTCTTCATCCACATGCCCGCCGCACTGGCCTTCGGCATCGGCAACAGGTTCTACGACTGGAAATACGAATCCGAACCCGAGCCCCACATGAACGGACGCCGGATATACCACGCCCGCGGCAAGGTCCTCGGAGGCTCATCGAGCATCAACGGCATGATCTTCCAACGCGGCAACCCACTCGACTACGAGCGATGGGCCGCCGATCCGGGCATGGACAAGTGGGACCACGCCCACTGCCTCCCCTACTTCAAACGCATGGAGACCTGTCTGGCGCCCGACGACGGCCCCGAATACCGCGGCGACGATGGGCCGCTCGTGCTCGAACGCGGCCCGGCCACCAACCCGCTGTTCCGCGCTTTTCTCGACGCGACCGTCGAAGCCGGCCATCCGCGCACCAGCGATGTCAACGGCAGACGTCAGGAGGGCTTCAACGCCTTCGATCGCAACATCCATC
>CAZDYO010000620.1:0-1551 GCA_964509555.1 uncultured Acidimicrobiales bacterium | reverse complement strand
CCTCGCGGGCCTGATCCGGGTGCTCGACCCAGTGGTAGAGGCAACGCCGCTTCAGGGCATCGTGGACATCGCGAGTGCGGTTGGAGGTGACAACCACGACCGGCGGCTCAGCGGCCTTGAACGTGCCTATCTCGGGCACCGTGATGGCGTAGTCGGACAGGATCTCGAGCAGAAACGCCTCGAACTCGTCGTCGGCCCGGTCGACTTCGTCGATGAGCAGCACCGGAGGGGGCCCGTCGCTGTGGGCGATCGCCTGCAGCAGCGGCCGCCTCACCAGGAATCGCTCGTCGTAGAGCTCGTCCTCAAGCTGGTCGGCGTCGGCGCCGCTGGCACGACCGGTGGCTTCTGCGGTGCGCAGGTGAAGCAACTGCCGGGCGTAGTCCCATTCGTAGACCGCTTGGGACACGTCGATGCCCTCGTAGCACTGGAGCCGGATGAACGGCCCGCCGATCCAGTCGGCCAGCACGCGTGCCACCTCGGTCTTGCCGACCCCGGGCTCGCCTTCGAGCAGCAGGGGCCGGTGCAGTCGGAGCGCCAGGAAGATGGAGGTGGCCAGTCCGTCGTCGGGGAGGTAGTGGTGGGCCCTCAGGGCCTCGGCCACCTCATCCGCGGAGTCGACGGACTGGATATCTGGGATCGGCATGATCCCAGAGTAAGTGGGCCGGGGGGCTTGTCCAAAGACAAGACCCGAGCCGATGTGGCACCGGCCTGCTCAGTGGCGCTGGCTCAGCGGAAGTTGCGACGAACCCGCTCGAGCGCGAAGTGGGAATCGGCGAGAGCTGAGATCGGCGCGTGGCTCGAACGCAGGTCCTGGTGACGGTTCCAGGTGGACAGGAGGTTTTGGAATTCGGAGTCGAAGTTCTTCATGACTTCACTGTAGAGGTTTCGCCACTTTGGAAACAGCGTTTATCATGGGTTGTAAGTCGATGAATCCGTTGTTTCAAAGGCTATATTGGAACTTGAACACTATATTCAAAGGTAAGATCGACGTATGACCGACGTCATATCCAGACAGATACTCGACGAGCTCCAGCGAAACGGTCGCATCAGCTATCGCGACCTGGCCGACAAGGTGGGGCTTTCCGCCCCGGCCGTGACCGAGAGGGTTCGCCGTCTCGAGCGAGACGGGGTCATCACCGGCTACCACGCCGAAGTCGACCCCGCGGCCCTCGGTTTCCCGATGCTGGCCATCGTGCGCATAAGGTCGGCCGGCGCCAAGTCGCGACTTGTCGACGAGCTCGCAGAAGAGATGGACGAGGTGGTGGAATGCCATCGCGTCACCGGCTCGGAAAGCCACGTGCTCAGGGTTCGTCTACGCGACGTGGAGCATCTCGGCGAACTGGTCGAGCAATTCTGGGAATTCGGCGACACGATCACCAACATCGTCACCTCCACGCCCGTGGCCCACCGAAGCGTGAAGGCCATTCGCTGACCGCGGCAACACCCGACGGGGTCAGGCCCGGCCCGAAGCCTCCAAGCCCCGACGCACCAACACCCGTGCCAAATGGGCACGGAACTCGGCATTGGCATTGAGGTCGGACGGGGCCTCGC
>CAZDYO010000619.1:0-1556 GCA_964509555.1 uncultured Acidimicrobiales bacterium | reverse complement strand
CTCACCGCTCCCGGGATGGCACCGACAGGCGTGGCCACGATTGCCAGCCGACATGGCGCCGCCCGACCGATCTCGTCGACCGCCCCCAACTCAAGGGCCCGGGCCGCCTTCGCCGCGTCGGGTTCGACACCGATCACCCGCCAACCCGCGGACCGCAATGCCATGCCGACGGATCCACCGATCAGGCCGACACCCATGATGCATGCGGCGTGGTTGGAACTCACGGCGGTCGACACTACCGGCCGGGGATCCCGGCCGATGCGAATTCCAGCTCCCGAATCTCCTCGAGGGTGAGCGGCCGCCACTCGCCGGGCGCCAGCGTGGTGTCGGAGAGAGTGCCGATGCGGGTGCGGACCAGCCTCGACACCGGGTGGCCGACGGCCTCGCACATGCGCCGCACCTGTCTGTTCCGACCCTCATGGATGACGATCCGCAGAAGATTGGGTTCGATGGCAGTGACCCGAGCCGGAGCGGTGATGCCATCGTCGAGTTCGACCCCTTCACGCAACTCACGCAACGCGGATCGGGACGGCCGGCCTTCGACGAGTGCCAGGTATTCCTTGTCGACCCCGAATGACGGGTGGGTGAGGTGGTGGGTGAGCCCACCGTCGTTGGTGAGAATGAGCAACCCTTCGGTGTCGGAATCGAGACGGCCGACGGGAAACACGCGGGGGTTCCGCGGCAAAATGTCGACGACCGTGGGCCGTCCCTGCGGGTCGGATGCCGTTGAGATCACCCCGGTCGGCTTGTTGAGCACGAAATAGACGTAATCGGGTCGTACCCCCAGGGGGACACCGTCGACCTCGACACTGCATGTCTCGGGATCGACACGCTGGCCGAGGACGGCCACCTTGCCGTCGACCTTCACCCGGCCGGCGGCGATGATGTCGTCGCACACCCGGCGGCTGCCGAAGCCCCGAAGGGCCAGAACTTTCTGGAGTCTGATCGGCTCGGAACTCAAGACTCGACCTCACCCGGTTTCTCGTCGGCATTCGCATCGGCGGACGGTCCATCCGATGCAGAATCACTGTCGTCGAGCGTTACGTCGTCGTCGACCACCCGAAGACCTCTCTCGAGGGCCTCCACCACCGCGGTGTCGGGAAAGAACTCGCCAAGCGGCGACCGACTACGTCAACGATCCGTTCCTGATCAGCCGCCAGCGAGGGATGGTGGCCCTCAACGTGGCTCTCGAGATCGATCTGACGGGCCAGGTGTGCGCCGATTCTCTCGGTTCTCAGTTCTTCTCCGGTATCGGAGGCCAGGTCGATTTCAACAGAGGCGCCGCACGCTCGGAGGGCGGCAAGGCGATCATCGCCATGCCCGCGACAGCCCGAGACGGCGAGCTCTCGCGGATCGTGGCGCTGCTCACGCCGGGTGCGGGCGTGGTGACGACCCGAGGTGATGTCCACTACGTGGTCACCGAATTCGGCGTCGCCTACCTGCACGGCCAGAGTGTCGAGGATCGAGCCCTCGCCCTCATCAGTATCGCTCATCCCGATTTCCGTGACGGGTTACTGGCGAAAGCCATCGAGCTCCACTACGTCCGCCCCGCTTTC
>CAZDYO010000618.1:0-1562 GCA_964509555.1 uncultured Acidimicrobiales bacterium | reverse complement strand
AGATGGCACAGGGTTTTCGGCCCGAAGGGTCGGGAACAGGATCACATCACGAATAGTGGTGGTGCCGGTGAGCAGCATCACCAATCGGTCGATGCCCACTCCCAGCCCGGCCGTTGGCGGCAGCCCGTAGTCGAGGGCCCTCACGTAGTCGGCGTCGATGACCATGGCCTCGTCGTCACCCGCGGCCTTGTCGGCTTCCTGGGCCTCGAATCGCGCCAACTGCTCGACCGGGTCGAGAAGCTCGCTGAAAGCGTTGAGCAGCTCGCGACCGGCCACGATGCCCTCGAAACGTTCGGTGTATCCGGGCCGGTCGCGGTGGTCACGCGACAGCGGGGATACCTCCTTGGGATAGTCGGTGACGAACACCGGCCCCCACAGTTCCGCCTCGGTGGTCTTCTCGTATATCTCGAGGATGAGCTTTCCGGGGCCGTAGGAAGGCCGGGTCTCGACTGCGAACCGTTCACAGATCGCTTCCAGTTCCTCTCGGGGCGTGTCGAGGCTCACCTCGACTCCGGCATGTTCGAGAATCAGCTCCTCCATTGTGGCTCGACGCCATGGAGCGGAAAGATCGAGTTCCCGCCCGTCGTACTCAAGCTTGGTGGTGCCGAGAACATCGATGGCCACGCCTTCGAGCAGGGTCTCGACGAGCCCCATCATCTGGCGGTAGTCGGCATAGGCCCAGTAGAGCTCGAGCATGGTGAACTCGGGATTGTGTCGGGTGGACATTCCCTCGTTGCGAAAGACCCGTCCGATCTCGAAGACCCGCTCCATACCGCCGACCACAAGTCGTTTCAGGTAAAGCTCCGGGGCGATCCGGAGGTACAGGTCGGTGTCGAGCGCGTTGTGGTGGGTGACGAAAGGTCGGGCCGCGGCGCCCCCGGGGATCGGGTGGAGCATCGGGGTCTCGACCTCGATGAACTTCTCGTCGGCCAGTCGGCGGCGGATCGCCGAAACTATCTCGGAGCGCTTCCGAAACGCCTCACGGGTGTCGTCGCTCACCCAGAGGTCGACGTAGCGCTGCCGGTAGCGCACGTCGGGGTCGGAGATTCCGTGCCATTTGTCGGGGAACGGCCTGCGGGCATTGGCCAGCACGGTCCACTGTTCGACCCTGACCGACAACTCCCCGCGACGGGTGGTCATGACGATGCCGGTGACGGCGATCCAGTCGCCGATCGACAGCGATGTGAACCCTTCGAAATCCGCCGTGAGCTTGGTGGTGGCGAAGAGCTGGATGCGGCCCGTCGAATCCTGAAGAGTGCCAAACGCGATCTTGCCCTGGTCCCTTCGGAGCATCATCCGTCCGGCGATGGTGACCACCGAATCGGTCTCGGCACCGGGCTGCAGATCGGGATACTCGGCGATCACCTGGCTGGCGGAGTGGGTCACGTCGAATGAATAGGGGACCGCTGGGTAGTCGGTCGGCTCAGTGGGGTTTGTCATCGGTTGTTCCGTTGGTGAACGATCCGAAGACCGTGAAGGGTGAGAAAGGGCTCGACCCGCTGGATCGACTCCGCCACCGGTGAGATCAGGTGGGCCAAACCGCCGGTGGCGACGACGTTGAT
>CAZDYO010000617.1:0-1572 GCA_964509555.1 uncultured Acidimicrobiales bacterium | reverse complement strand
AGGTGTTCCGATCGGCGGTCGACCCGATCGGGGCCCACCGCGCCGTGCGAGCCATTCGCAACACCGACGACCACTGGACAGAGATCGATCATCTTGGTCAGGATGGTGCCCTGTCCACGTTGCGGGTGAGAGCGTTCTCCGTGTCAGACGCCCTCGGCCAGCGACTCGGCGAGGGCCAGATCTGGACCGATGTCACCGACGACAGGGCGCTCGACCGGATGAAGGCCGGTCTGCTGGCCACCGTGTCACACGAGTTTCGAACCCCTCTCGCTCTGATCAAGGGCTACGCCACCACCCTGCTGGCCGACGATGTCGAGTGGCCCGCAAGCGATCGGGCTGAGTTTCTCCAGATGGTTGCGTCGGAGGCCGACCGGCTCACGGAACTAGTTCAGAAGCTTCTCGACATGCGAAGGATCGACGCCGACATGGTCGAACTCCAGTGTTTGCCGGTCGAGGTTGAGGAGATTGTCCACGCAGCTGTGCAGGGAGTCAGCCAATACGAAGGCCGACTGGAGATCGGTCCCATCGCAAATCTGGTGATTCCTGTCGACCGCACCCGTGCGGTAACCGCGCTGCGAAATCTCATATCGAACGCGTGCGTCTACTCGCCAAGCGACGCCTTGGTGAAGATCACCGCCGACGTGTCGGGCGATGTCATCGAGTTCAAGGTGACCGACCGCGGCATCGGGGTTCCCGATTTGTTGAAGGCACGTATCTTCGGAACATTCGTGAGGGCCGACGATTCGATCACAGCTGAGAGGCGCGGCGTGGGCCTCGGCTTGGCAATAGCCCGTGGCTTTGTGGAGGCACACGGTGGCAGCATCTGGGTCGAGGATCGCGCTGTTGGACCCGGCAGCGTGTTCCACATGACCCTCCCACTCTCGGCGCCCGCTGAACCTCCCCGGCGAAGTCCTGCTGATCTCGACCCCCGAGGAGCAATCCAGTGAGCACCAGCGTTCTTCTTGTCGATGACGACGCTCCGATGCGAGCATTCGTGCGTCGGAATCTCGAGGCTCGGGGCTATCTGGTTGAGGAAGCCGCCAACGGACTCGAGGCCCTCGCCCAGGCTCGCCACGATGAGCCCGACGTAATGATTCTCGACATCATGATGCCCCACCTGGACGGCTACGAGGTTTGCCGGCGACTCCGCAAGTTCTCCGACATACCAGTTCTGGTGCTCACAGCCATGGGTGACGAGAGTCAGATCGTCGAAGCCCTCGACTGCGGTGCCGACGATTGCCTAACCAAGCCGTTCGGGGTGGAGGAGTTGATGGCCCGACTCCGTTCCGTGGTGAGAAGGGCAAGCAACGATCACGCCACCACATCAAACGAACAGATTCGCTATCGAGATCTCATTGTGGATCTCGACGCCCAACGAGCATGGAGCGGCCGGCGCGAACTCGACCTCACGCGCACCGAATTCGGGGTCCTGCGTCACTACGCCCGAAATCTTGGGAAGACCGTTTCGCACCGCCATGTCCTGGCCGCTGTCTGGGGCGACGGGTTCGAGAATGAATCTCACTACATCCGCATCTACGTCAGTCGTCTGCGAGCCAAGATCGAGACGCCGGG
>CAZDYO010000616.1:0-1581 GCA_964509555.1 uncultured Acidimicrobiales bacterium | reverse complement strand
GTGGATGGGTGAGCTCATCACCCAGCGGGGCATCGGCAACGGTATGTCGCTGCTGATCTTCGCCAGCGTGGTGTCGAGCCTCCCCGCCCAGGGATCACTGGTGCAGGCCAACAACGGCACACCGGCGCTCATCGCACTGATCGCGGTGATGGTGATGCTTCTGGTGGCGATCGTGTTCGTCGAACAGGGGCAGCGTCGGATCCCCGTCCAGTTCGCCAAGAGGGTGGTGGGGCGTCGCATGTACGGCGGTCAGTCCACCTACATCCCGCTCAAGGTCAATCAGTCCGGGGTCATCCCGATCATCTTCGCCAGCTCGGTGCTCTATCTGCCCAACCTGGCAGCCGCCGCACTCCCCGACACCGGGTTCTGGGGAAGTGTCCAGAGGTTCGTCAACAACAACGTGGCCGATCCAACCGCCGTGCTCTACCTCGTGTTCTTCGGCCTGCTGATTGTCGGTTTCGCCTACTTCTACACCGCCATCAGCTTCGACCCGGCCAAGCAGGCCGACACCATTCGCAAGCAGGGCGGGTTCATTCCCGGTATCCGGCCCGGCCCCCAGACCGAGCGTTACCTGGCCCGTATTCTCACCCGCATCACCCTTCCGGGAGCGTTGTTCATCGCCGCGGTGGCGTTGTTGCCATCGGTTCTGATCAACATGACCCTGAGTGGATCCGGCAGCACCGGCGGCCATGGTGGCGGTGCCGGCGGGTTTGCCTTCGGCGGGATCTCACTGCTCATCGCCGCTGGCGTGGCGCTGGAGACCATGAAGCAGATCGACAGCCAGTTGATGATGCGCAATTACGACGGCTTCCTGAGCTGAGTCGCGGGGATCTGAGCTGATGTCGGCAATGCGACTCGTGATCCTGGGCCGTCAAGGTTCGGGCAAGGGCACGCAATCAGTGCGAATTGCGGAGTCCTACGGCTGTATTCATGTCTCCACCGGCGACATGCTCCGAGCGGCCGTTTCCGAGGGCACCGAGCTGGGCTTGGCTGCTTCGGCGGTGATGGAGTCGGGTGGGTTGGTCTCCGATGAGATCATGAACGGAATTGTCGCCGAACGACTGGCCAAGCCCGACATCGCCGCACAGGGTGTTCTGCTCGACGGTTTTCCGCGCACAGCCGACCAGGCCGACACGCTCGAGTCGATTCTCGCCGATCTCGACCAGCCTCTCACCCTGGCCCTCAACCTCGACGTGCCCGTTGATGAGGTCACACGCCGGATGATGGCCCGCGGCCGCTCCGACGACACTGAAGAGGCCATACGGAGGCGTTTGCAGCTATACGAAGAGCAGACCGCCCCGCTGCTCGAGTGGTTCGGAAGCCGGGGCCTGTTGGCCACGGTCGACGGGCTCGGCGACGAAGACGAGGTTTTCCAGCGCCTGCAGGAGGCGATCGAGTCGACAAACGGGCGATCAACCCCGTAAGGGTTGGACGCCCAACGCGCGCCCGATAGCGTAGTCCGTCGGTCTGGATCCACAGGCCATCCCGCGCCCGGACTTGTCCGTGCGCCCGTAGGAGGTTCCACTCTGCCGAAGCCGAAAGAAGATGCAATCGTCCTGGAAGGGACCGTCACCGAGTCGC
>CAZDYO010000615.1:0-1584 GCA_964509555.1 uncultured Acidimicrobiales bacterium | reverse complement strand
GGAACCTGCTCACCGTCATCAGCGTCTGGGTGCAGGTCATCGGTGAGATCTGGTTGGCGGTGTGGGCCTCGAATCCGCTCGTGTGGGCGGGCGTGTTCCTGCTCATGGGTCGCAACTTCGCCAACATGGCGATACTCGGCCATGAGGCCAGCCATCGCATACTTGTTCCCAATCGGAAGCTCAACGACTTCGTCGGGCGCTGGCTCGCCTTCTACCCCAACTTCACCGCCTACGACATCTACCGCCGCTCGCACATGGCCCACCACCGTGAGGAGTTCGGGCCCACCGAACCAGACATGAACTTCTACTCGGGTTTTCCGGTGGGCTGGAAATCCATGGCCCGCAAATTCGGCCGGGACATCGTCGGGATCACGGGTGCCCGCAACCTGATCGGACTGTTCGCGGCGTTCGGCTCCGAACGGGGCCGCCCGATCGCAGCCAAGATCATGGCCGCCCAGATGATGGTGTTCGCGGTGTTCGCGGTCGTGGGCCGACCCGAGCTCTACCTCCTGATCTGGCTGCTTCCGTGGATGACCGTATGGAAGGTTCTCAACCGACTCCGCTCCATCGCCGAACACGGAGGCATGCACAAGTCGAGCGACCGGCGCGAAACAACCCATCATGTGCACCAGACCCTGATACCGAGGTTCTGGTTCGCACCGTTCAACACCGGCTGGCACCTGGCACACCACGTCGATCCGGGGGTGCCGTTCCGACGCCTTCCCGAACTCCAGCACGAACTCGAAGAGGCCGGCTATGTGCCGGATGGGCTCGTCTGGCCCAACTACAGAACCTTGTGGAAGGCGTTGGCCAAGGGCCGCTAATCGCCGGGCTCATTCTCCAGGTCGTGGACCGTGACGCAGGGAAGACCAACTCTTCTGGACACCCCCGCGGGGACATTGGAACGCAACCAACGCGACCGACCGGGGGGAAGGGTGGAGATGATCACGCCGGCTGCCGGCTCGCGCCGCAGGGCGAACTCGATGGCCGCCACCGGATCGGCATCACCGATCTCCCCGCTGGCCACGGCACCCAGATCGTTGATCAATCCGAGTTGCGTTTCAAGTCGTTCCCTGGCTGCGGTCAGATCGCCGCCAGAGGGAAGTGGGACCACCACATGGAATCGGACCTTGGGATGACGATCTATGCGTTCCCGTATGGCCGCCATGAGCGCATCGCCACACAACGATCGATTTCCGACAACCAGGACCCGCCTGCCCGGACGGTTGTCGCCCTGTAGCACCGGCGCCAACCAACCTGGCTCGAGTCGCTCGAGAGCAAGCTCGTCGCTGCGTGAACGCACGATGTCGGATCTGGTGCAGATCCCCACGATCAGCCCGTCTTCGATCACCGGTAGATGGGTGACGCGTTCCTCGGACATCAGCTGCATGGCCTCGACGAGACTCGCGTCGGGGGCGATGCTCACCACGTCCGGGGAAGCCACCTCCATCACGGACGCAGTGCGCTCGGCTCGGTGGCTGAACAGATCGCTTCTGGTGACCAAGCCCAGGCAATGACCTTCCTCATCGGCTATGGGGAAGGCTCCCCGGTCGCCACGGGTGATCCGATCAGCGACGTCACCCA
>CAZDYO010000614.1:0-1588 GCA_964509555.1 uncultured Acidimicrobiales bacterium | reverse complement strand
GGTGTGGGGGGTGGGGCAAGCCACCGGAGCAGACCGACGGGCGGTCAGGGCAAGCCTTCAGGATAGGCGAGAGGGTGGTCGTGGTCGGCGGTGGCCTCGTGGGCATCGGGTTGGCCGACTTTCTGGCTGTGCGGGGCCGAGCGGTGACCGTGATCGGAGAGGGCCCGAAGCTGGCCACCGAGATGGCCCATCCGCGCCGTTGGCGCGTTCTTGATGATCTTCGGACGGCGGGGGTGAAAATGATCAACGAGGCCCAGGTCGTGGCCGTCACCGCTACCGGTGTCAGTTGCCGAACCGATACCGCCATCACCTCCATCGCCGCCGACAATGTGATTGTCGCCACCGGACTCGAGGCCGACACCAGGCTGGCCGACACACTTCGCGGGGCGGGAATCCACCCGGTGGTGATCGGCGATGCGGGCGGTGTGGGCTACATCGAAGGAGCGATCGCCGACGGATTCGAGGCCGCGTTCGCGTTGGGCTGAGGGAAATGGGCGGGGAAAACGGCGACGACCCGGCGCATGGCCGGGTCGTCGTGACGATGGTGGTCGGGACCGGCGTCGATCCGGTGACCTACCGCTTTTCAGGCGGTCGCTCTGCCAACTGAGCTACCCGACCAAGTCAGGGATGCCGCCATTTCCAGCGGCGTTCCAATTTGCGGTCCCGACGGGATTTGAACCCGCGGCCTCCACCTTGACAGGGTGGCGATCACTCCAAACTGATCTACGGGACCACTCGACGACCCGAGAGTCGGCGAAGCAGAAACGGTACGGCGCCAGGGTGCATATAACAACCCGGCACCGGCCCGGTCTCTGGGTACCCCCAACGGGATTCGAACCCGTGTTACCGGCGTGAAAGGCCGGCGTCCTAGGCCACTGGACGATGGGGGCCAGACCGGACGAACCGGCCGGCCGACAGCCTAGAGGTTTGTGAAGCATCGCCGACACGGGAATGCAAGGTTCGTAGCGTCGGTTCCCGAGCAGATGACCATGTCGACCAGAGATTCAAGATCGCACGCCGGCGTGGCCGGGCGCCTGGCCGCAGCCGCGTTCACCGGGTACCTCGCCGGGACACTGCCGTCGTCACGTGTCGCGGTGTCGCTGGCCGGGCGAGACGACATTGATCCCACCCACGACGGAACCGGCAATCCCGGTGGAATGAACACATCTCACCTTCTCGGCAGGAAATGGGGGGCAGCGGTCACCTTCGCCGACATGGCCAAGGCCATGGTCGCGGCCCGAGTCGGCCGTCGCCTCGCCGGTGATGCGGGCGCCCACATCGGTGCCACCGCGGCGGTGATCGGCCATTGCCATCCGCCCACGCGCAAGGGGGGCAAGGGCATCGCCGCGAGCATGGGGCAGGTGGCGGCAACCTTCCCGGTCTACTTGCCGGTCGACATGGCCGTGGGCCTCGCCACAGCTTCAATCCCGTGGTTCCATCAGCGCACCCGAACCGCGGCCGGTGCCGCCAGCCTCACCTGGGTTGGCTTCGCCATGCTGTGGTGGCGTCGTGGCTTGCCCAACCCCGGTGGCGTGAAGGTCGACATCGGCCTGCCGGTTGCTGCGGCCATCAGTTCCCTGGTGATCGC
>CAZDYO010000613.1:0-1589 GCA_964509555.1 uncultured Acidimicrobiales bacterium | reverse complement strand
GAACTCCTCCAGCACGAGTTCCTCGGAGGCAGCCGCGGCCGGGTCGAGCTGACCGTGGGTGACTCGCTCGTAGTGAACGACCGCGACGAGCTGCTCGATCGAGAGGCTGGGTCCGAACGCACCCATGGTGCCGAAAGATCCGGTGCCGTGCTGGCCTCCGGGTCGGGCCGGGTCGCCGTAGGCGCCGCCAACCGCCTGGCGGGTGCCGGCGGTGCCGTTTATGACCCATGAGATCTGGCCGGCAAGACCATCGAATGGGGTTGACACACCCGCGTCGACCTGGGTCTGAAGGTCGGGGAAGGTGAGCAGTACCTCGCCGCTGTTCAGCTGACGGCCGCTGCCGCCCTGGCCGTTGGCTCCGTGGCAGCCCGAGCAACCCTGGGTGTTGTAGACGGTGCTGCCCACGAATGCGAGGCCAGTGGGAGGTGCCGGGGGACGCTCAAGGAAGCCGACGTAGAAGATGGCCCAGATGGGCAGGAAGAGCAGCACCGGCATGATCCATACCGGCAGGATCTTCCGGCTCTTGGCGGCCTCGACGTAGGGCGGCACCGGCTCAGGCTTGTCGGGCTCGGCCGGAACCGCGGCTGCCGGGGTGGGCGCCGGAGATGGCTTGGCTGTCGCTGCGGGGGAGGCCGCGGCAGAATCGTCGGGGGCCTCTTCGCCCTTTTTGGCGGCACGCGCCTGCTTGGCGCGGGCGAGGAGGTGTGCTGGGATTTCGGTCACCGCTGTCTCCGCTTGGGTGTCGGGTCGGGTCGATGCAGGGCGCATCCAACGACGGCAGGATAGGGGCAGCGGCGCCGGTCGGCGCAAACCCAACGCGAATCGCTGAAAATGTCTGGTCAGGAATGTGCTGAAACCGAGCGGATCGTGGTAGACCCTCAATCCAATCCGAGGGTCGAGTGCCTTCGGGTCTACACTTGTGCGTGGATTCACTAAGTCCGTTGGATTAAATGTGATCCACAAGGAGATCGCACGTGGTTGCATTCACACTTTCAACGTTCATCAGCCTCGCCCTGTGCGGTGCGATCGTGCGCTACTCGAAGCGCCGCGCCCCCGATGCCATGCTCACCTGGGGTGAGGCCATGCTCGGCGCATTCGTGGTGTTCTTCATCTTGTTCTGGTCCTACGGCGTTGTTCCCCACCAGTGGTTGCGCTGGGCCGACAACGAGCTCGGATGGCGTTCCGACAAAATCATGTTCGGGTGGGGAAACATTCTTCAGCCGAAGGCCTTCGGCGGATCTTTCCCGGTCACCATCAGCTACCAGACCATTCGTGACATCATCGCCACGATGATCTACGTCGTGGGCCTCGGCATCAACATGGCAATGTGGAAGATCTGGCAGGAGCGCGGCAAGGCGCCCGCTGCCAAGACCCCAACCCGTTCCCACTTCGGACGACCCCTCGTGAAGGAGGGCGTCGAGGCGTGACAAAAACCGATGCCAACCCGCCACTGCCGGCCTTTCGCGACGACTATGTCCTGCGAGAGGTCGATGCAGCGTGGCTGGCCAAGGCAGTCAAGCCCAAGCAATTCATTCACATCGACCAGTCCGAGTGCATCATGTGCGAGGGCTGTGTCGACATCTGTCCGT
>CAZDYO010000612.1:0-1592 GCA_964509555.1 uncultured Acidimicrobiales bacterium | reverse complement strand
AGTGGCGAGAGGCGATCGGCCACCTCGAGGCGTTTCGCGAGCTTGCCGGGTCGACCGAGCAGCACCCCGTTCTGGCTGACTGCCATCGGGCGTTGGGTCACTGGTCCGACGTCGAAGATCTTTGGGCGGAACTCGGTGAGGTGTCGCCCAGTGCGGCGCTGATGATTGAGGGTCGGATCGTTCTGGCCGGGTCGAAGGCCGACCAAGGGGACATCATCGGGGCGATCTCCATACTCGAGGATGGTTGGCGCCCTCCCAAGAAGCCGCGAAACCATCACCTACGGAGGGCATACGCGCTTGCCGATCTCTACGAGCGGTCGGGCCGGAGCCCTCGTGCCCGCCAATTGTTCACGTGGATTGCCAACCACGACCCCGAGCTCGCCGATGTGACCGCCCGTGTCCGAGCCCTGAGCTGAGGGCGTCACACCCCCTCGGTATGGTTTGACTCGACTTCCCCCATCACCTGAGGCCGCGTTTGCGGTTCCATGAGGGAGTCCCACATTATGAAGCAGAATTCCGCCGAGCAGCGCCCGCCGGGCGTGCTGTTCAACGTCGCAATTGCAAGGGGGGTTCTGATCAACGATCCCCGAATGACGGAGCTGCCTTCCGGTTCGGTTGTGTGGAACTACGATCTCGCAACCACCGGTCACGATGGCACCAAGTGTTCCGTGCCGGTCGCGTGGGTCGACCCCACCCGACCGCAATCCATGAAAGCCGGCGACGATGTGCTGGTGCTCGGGAGCATCCGCAGGCGCTTTTTCAGGCTGTCGGGTCTCACCCGGAGCCGCACCGAGCTGCTGGCCGAAGTGGTCGCCAAGTCGGGCACCGCACGGGCCACGAAGGCGCTGTCGTCATACAGGCAGCGACTCCGAGAGTCTTGATCGCCGGATTCCCACTTCTCCGTCGCCGGCTCGCTACGGTGTGGAGGCGCCGGTAGACGACCGGCACGATCCCCCACAGGAGCCAGAATAGTGGACATCCAAAGCCTGCTCGGTGACTCTGCCGAGTCGCTTCTGACACATGAGAGCACCACCATCCCCAGAGAATCGCTCACCCTTCCCGGTGGCGACTTCGTTGACCGGGTGTTCGCAACCAGCGACCGCTCACCACAGGTGCTGCGCAATCTGCAGGCGTTGTTTGACCACGGTCGACTCGCCGGAACCGGCTACGTGTCCATTCTGCCGGTCGACCAAGGCATCGAACACTCCGCGGGCGCGTCCTTCGCTCCCAATCCGGCCTATTTCGATCCGCTCAACATCGTGGAACTGGCGATCGAGGGTGGCTGCAACGCCGTCGCTTCCACCTTCGGTGTCCTGGCGATGGCATCGCGGCGCTACGCCCACAAGATCCCCTTCATCGTGAAGCTCAATCACAACGAGCTGCTCACCTATCCGGAGACCTTCGACCAGATCATGTTCGGCGACGTCAATCAGGCGTTCGACCTCGGCGCCGCCGGGGTCGGGGCCACGATCTACTTCGGGTCCGAAGGTGCCAATCGTCAGATCCAGGAGGTGGGCGAGGCGTTCTCACGAGCCCACGAACTCGGAATGTTCACCGTGCTGTGGTGCTACCTGCGCAACTCGGCGTTCAAG
>CAZDYO010000611.1:0-1626 GCA_964509555.1 uncultured Acidimicrobiales bacterium | reverse complement strand
CTCGTCATCACCACCGCGGCCATCCCCGGGGCCCGCAGTCCGCTGCTGCTCACCACCGCGATGGTCGAAGCCATGAAACCCGGGTCTTTCATCATCGACATGGCCGCCGAACGCGGCGGCAACTGCGAGCTCACCGTCGCCGACGAAGAGATCAACCACGCAGGCGTCACCGTCCTCGGCCCCACCCAACTCGAATCCGGCGCCGCCCATTCCGCCTCACGGATGTTCGCCAGCAACGTCATCACCCTGCTTCGCCACCTGGCCGACGACGACGGCAACCTCACCATCGACCCCGACGATGAAATCACCGGCTCCATGCTCGTGGCCGCGGGCGGATCCGTCCCCCATGAGCGGGTGGCCGCCGCGCTCGCCAAACAATCCTCCGACCCGGGAGCGTCATCATGACCCTCGTCATCTCGCTCACACTCTTCGTGCTCGCCGTGTTCCTCGGCGTCGAGCTCATAACCAAGGTGCCTCCCACTCTCCACACGCCGCTCATGTCGGGGTCGAACGCCATCTCCGGAATCACTCTGATCGGCGCACTGGTCTCAGCAGGCGCCGATCATCGAGCCCTCACCACCTGGCTCGGATTCGCCGCGGTGACCCTTGCCACGATCAACGTTGTCGGAGGGTTTGTGGTCACCAACCGGATGCTCGAGATGTTCACCACCCGCAAACCGAAACGGCCGGCCGCCGAGACGGAGGCCTGAGGTGAACCGCGCAGACTTCATCGAACTCGGCTACCTCGTCGGGGCATCGCTGTTCATCCTCGGCCTCAAGGGCCTGGGCCGGCCCCGCACCGCCCGCCGCGGCAACCTGCTCGGCGCGGCCGGAATGCTCGTGGCCATACTCGTCACCCTCATCGACCAGGCCATCGTGTCGTATTGGGTGTTGGCCGCCGGGCTGGCCGTCGGATCGGCCATCGGCGTTCTTCTCGCCGTGAAGGTTCAGATGACCTCGATGCCCGAGCTCGTCGCCCTGTTCAACGGCTTCGGTGGTGCAGCCTCCGTACTGGTCGCTGGTGCATCGTTCATGGAGGCGGTCGATCTCGGATTGGTCGACGACCAGACCTCAGTGGCCGCGGCCGCCACCGCCATCATCGGGGCGGTCACCTTCACCGGTTCGGTCGTGGCGTTCGCCAAACTGCGCGAGTCGCTCCACTGGCACGGTTTCGCGGGCATTCGCATCGTCAACGCCGTTCTGGCCCTGGTCAGCCTCGGCTTGGCCGTGATGGTCGTCGTCGACCCCGAAAACACCATATGGCTCTGGGCCCTCGTCGCCGTCGGGGCCGTGCTCGGCCTGTTGGTGGTGATACCCATCGGCGGCGCCGACATGCCGGTGGTCATCGCCCTTCTCAATTCGCTGTCGGGCCTGGCCGCGTCGTCAACCGGCTTCGTGCTCGACAACACGCTGCTCATCATCGCCGGCGCCCTCGTGGGCGCCAGCGGCATCATCCTCACCCAGATCATGAGCGTGGCCATGAACCGGTCAGCCATATCGGTGCTGTTCGCCGACGCCCCCTCCGCCGGAAGCGGACCCGACGCCGACGAGGTCTACGCCGGAAAGATCACCAAGACCTCCGCCGAGGAGGTGGCCATGATCCTCGAGACGGCCAACCGGGTGATG
>CAZDYO010000610.1:0-1627 GCA_964509555.1 uncultured Acidimicrobiales bacterium | reverse complement strand
TCGGAGGCAACAAGGACGCCGCCCGCCAGGTGGGCGTGCCCGCTGCCCGCACCAAGACCCAACTCTTCATGATCGTGTCGTCGGCCGCATGGCTGGTTGGTCTGCTTCTGGCCTTTCGGCTCAACACGCTGCAGTCGGGCACCGGCGACGGGCTCGAATTCGAATACATCATCGCCGCCGTGGTCGGGGGCACCATGCTGACCGGAGGTTACGGCTCGGCCTTCGGAGGGGCCATCGGGGCGGTCATCATGGCCATCTCGAAGGCCGGCATCCCGTTCTCGGGCTGGAACTCCGACTGGCGATTCGTGTTCCTCGGGGCGATCCTGTTACTCGCGGTGATCGCCAACAACTTCATTCGCGACAAGGCGGAGGCATCCCGATGACCGCACCCACCCTGGAAATCGAGAACATCGCCAAGTTCTACGGCAACATCAACGCTCTGCAGGACATAACCACCTCGGTCGATGCCGGCAAGGTCACCTGCGTCCTGGGCGACAACGGCGCCGGCAAGTCGACCTTCATCAAGATCCTCGCCGGAGCCCACAGACAAAGCGAGGGCACGATCCGGATGGACGGCGAGGAGGTCAACTTCAACTCACCTCGCGACGCCCTGGCCAAGGGGATTGCCACCGTCTACCAGGATCTGGCCATGGTGCCGCTCATGTCGGTATGGAGGAATTTCTTTCTCGGTGCCGAACCCACCAGGAGCTTCGGGCCCTTCAGGTGGATCGACGTCGACACCGCCAAGCGAGTCGCCAAGGAGGAGATGGCCAAGATGGGCATCGACATCCGAGACACTGAGCAGCCCGTCGGCACACTCTCGGGTGGCGAGAGACAGTCAGTTGCGATCGCCAGAGCAGCGTACTTCGGGGCCAAGGTGCTGATTCTCGACGAGCCAACATCCGCACTCGGCGTGAAACAGTCAGGGGTGGTGCTGAAATACATCGTGGCCGCCCGACAACGCGGTCTCGCGGTCATCTTCATCACCCACAATCCCCACCACGCCTGGCCGGTCGGCGATCGATTCATGATCCTCAACCGGGGACGCTCACTCGGCAACTTCGCCAAGGACGAGATCACCCGTGATGAACTCGTCACCATGATGGCCGGAGGTGCCGAACTTGAGGAGCTCACCCACGAGCTGGAGGGTGCATGACCGTAACCGCCGCGATCCCGTCCGGGGCCCGGGAGCATCGCAGGGCCGACTGAGTCACCGACCATGGAGCCCTTCCCGATTTCCGAAATCGAGCTGATCACCATGGGGCGGTCGAGCATCGATCTCTACCCACAGCAGAGCAACGTCACCCTTTCCGATGTCACCAGCTTCCGTAAGGCGATCGGGGGGAGCCCCACCAACGTGGCTGTCGCCGCGGCTCGCCTCGGCCACCGAGCTGCCGTGATCAACAAGGTCGGCGACGATGCCTTTGGCCAGGCGATTCGCGACGGGCTCCGCGGTTTCGGGGTACACGATATTTTCGTGTCCACCCACCCGACCCTTCCCACCCCAGTCGTGTTCTGTGAACTGCTTCCGCCCGAGGACCCCACTCTCTGGTTCTACCGTCAGCCCCGGGGTCCGGAGATGGATCTCTGTATCGACGATCTACCGATGGCCGAAATCAAGAGGGTC
>CAZDYO010000609.1:0-1631 GCA_964509555.1 uncultured Acidimicrobiales bacterium | reverse complement strand
ATGAGGCTCGGCACGGCCATCCTGCCCGCCTACACCCGCGGCCCGGCGCTCATGGCCCAGTCGGTGGCGGCGATGGCGTCGGCGGCCCCCGGCCGGTTCGTGTGCGGTATTGGTTCCTCGTCGAACATCATCGTCGAGAGATGGAACGCCATACCGTTCGAAGACCCCTACAAGAAGGTTCGCGACACGGTGAGGTTCCTGAGGGCCGCGCTCACGGGCGAGAAGATCACCCATGACTACGACACCTTCTCGATAAGGGGATTCCGGTTGGGGATCGACATCGAGGAACCGGTCCCGATCCTGGTTGCCGCGCTGCGCGAGGGAATGCTGCGGCTGGCCGGGCGCGAAGCCGATGGGGCCATCGTCAACTGGTTGTCCGTCGATGATGCTGCCCGGGTCACACAGGTGGTTCGGGAACAGAACCCCGACGCGGAGGTCGTCGCCCGGTTGTTCGTGGTGCCCAGCGCGGATCCGGATCTTGCCAGGTCGGTGGGACGCTTCGCCATGGCCGCCTACCTGAACGTGCCGGTCTACCGGGCGTTCCATGAGTGGATGGGGCGCGGCGACGCCTTGGCCGAACACTGGAGCCTCTGGAGTGCCGGCGACCGAAAGGCGGCCCTCGAGAAGATCCCCGACGATGTGGTCGACCAACTCATCATCCACGGAACCCCCGACCAGATCCGACAACACATCGCCGGATACACCGACAACGGCATCGACTGCCCGGCGCTGATGCTCATACCCGCGCCAGGCGTCGACATGTTGCGGGCGGTCAGAGATCTGGCCCCTGCCGGCTGAGTTCAACATCGGCGAGCTCGGTGGCCGCTTTGAGATGGGATGTGAGGTCGGCCAGTGAACTGTGGGCGTTGAGGCCGCTGGTCGACGGCATCACGTACACCGGCGAGAGTCCGAGGCGGCGTTGCTGAACGCCGGCGATGGCCTTGCGGTCGACGGCGGCCCGCCATCCGGCCAACCCCACCATGCACACGACGGCGGGGCGCAGCCAGGCGCAGAGACCCTCGAGCCGGGCCAGACCATCGGCATACTCGCCGCGGGTCAGGGAATCAGCACGCGGAGATGACCGCTTGACCATGTCGGTCATGCCGACCCGATGTGTGGTGAGGGCGTCGATCGGGTCGCGGTCGACGGTCACCATCCCCGACGCGAGGGCCGCCGGCCAGAACCGGTTTCCGGCCCGCCCGAAACCCACCTTGAGATCCGCTGAATGGAGACTCGGATTGAGCCCGCACACCAGGACCGTCATGTCGGGGGCGATGTAGTCGGGCAGCGATCGCAACCGCGTCACGACGAACTTGCCTGGCCCGGATCTCTCGGAGATCGAGAAGCCACCGCCCTCGAGCAACGACTCGACGGTGGGCATTGCCTCCGACGCATCGGTCACCTCGATTGCGACCTCGATCATGTCGTCGACATTCGAATCACGATGCAACTCGGCCAAGGCCAACGGGACGGCGTGGCCGGCCACCCGTAACACGATCGGATCGAGGATGCTCACCGACCGAGACATCGACGGGCCACCGCCGCCAGGGCCACTCCGGCAATCAGCCCGCCGGCAACGTCGGACGCGTGGTGGATGCGCACATGGATGCGACTCGTGGCCACCACCCCGG
>CAZDYO010000608.1:0-1634 GCA_964509555.1 uncultured Acidimicrobiales bacterium | reverse complement strand
GGTGACGCTGAACATGAGCGGAAACTCTGATGGTTCGAGGACGGGACCGTCGCCGTCGGGGTGTTCCCGGCCGACTTCGACGCCCTTGTTGATCGAGGCCCGGATCTCGCGGGTGAGGGGGTTGTCGCCGGAGAGGGGGTCGTCGGTGCGTTCCAGGACGATCACCCGGCGCTTTCCCCTCAGCGCGGCGACGAGGGCGGCCTCGGGGAATGGGCGCAGGACGTTGACGTGGATCGATCCGACCTTGGCGCCGTCCTGTTCGCGCATGTAGTCGACGGCGGCCTCGATGTTCTCCGCTGCTGATCCGAGTGAGACGAAGACGGTGTCGGCATCGTCGGTCTTGTATTCGGTGAGCATGCCGTAGCGGCGTCCGGTGAGGCGGGCGAATTCTTCGTAGGCCTCTTCGAGGAATCTGCCGATGTGGGCGGTGAAGTTGTTGCGGCGGGCGATGACGCCGTTCATGTAGTGCTCTTGGTTTTGGACCGGGCCGAGCAGCATGGGGTTTTTCAGGTCGATCATTTCGGGCACCCGGCGTCGGGTGGGTCCGAACAGGAGGCGCTGGGCCTCGGTGGGGCATTCGATGATGTCGTCGTGGGCTCCGAGGAACTGGCGGATCAGTTCGGATTCGTGGCGGAAGAAACTGCGTTCGAGGTGGGAGGTGAGAAAGCCGTCCTGGATGTTGAGCGCCGGGTTGAGCGACAGTTCGGCGACCCTTCTGGCGATGAGGGCCTGGTCGGCTGCTTGTTGGGCGTCCTTGGCCATCAGCATGGTCCAGCCGGTGTCGAGCACGGCGTAGAAGTCGTCGTGGCCGCAGTGGACGTTGAGGGCGTGTTTGGTGAGGGCACGGGCTGCCACTTCGACCACCAGGGTCGAGAGCTTTCCGGGGGCGTGGTAGTACTGCTCGAGGCCGTACACGAGGCCCTGCCCGGAGGTGAAGTTGACCACTCGCCGGCCGGTGAGCGACAGCGCGATGGCTCCGCCTTGGGCTGCGTGTTCGCCTTCGGCTTCGATGGCCACTTTCCTGTTGCCGAACACATCGAGCTTGCCTTCGGCGAACGACAACTCGTAGTTTTCGCCCATTTCGGTGGAGGGTGTGATCGGGTAGAAGACCCCGCCTTGGGTGACACGGGCTTCGGTGTGGTAGGCGACCAGTTGGTTTCCGTTGGTCGTGATGCGAGTACCTGGGAAGGGGGGATTTTCCATGACCTGGCTCCTCTGTAGGCCGAGCGCGGGAAGGGGGCTTCGGCATTGCCACGATAGTCATCGGATGGGCGCTAGTTCCGTGCTGGGCAGGGTGATCGTTGGGATGTGGACTTTGGTCCCTATTGGGGGCCCAGCGGTGCTGGCGCTACGATCCGCAGCCATGGCCGGAGCGGGTTTTCGTCGTCGTGGTGGAAGCCGGATTGCGGTGCCCGCACTGTTCGCGGTCGCCGTCGTGACTGCGGCGTCGTGCGGCGGCGGCGGGGAAGACGCGACGCCGTCGACCACGTCGACCACGAGCACGACCACCACGTCGACCACGTCGACCACGACCACCACGTCGACCACGACCACGACCACCACGACCGTCGCGGCACCTGCGTGGCGCACGGTGTTCCGCAACGGCTTCGGGCCGGGGGTGGAGGTGGTTCACA
>CAZDYO010000607.1:0-1636 GCA_964509555.1 uncultured Acidimicrobiales bacterium | reverse complement strand
ATCACTCCTGCAGAGATTGACAGCGCCCACAGGCGAGAGGTGCAGAAATCGCCGAACAGATACGCACCTTCGAGAGCCGGTATCGCCGCACCCCGATACACGACACCGCCGGTGACGCTGCATCCGCCCGGGTCGCCTCCGTGTTGGTATTCGAACACGGGATCGGTGAACGACGAAGAGTTGTCGCCGGAGAACTTGTGGAGTCCCTCCCGGTGGTTCCAGCCGAGATTGGCGCCGCGACCAGAACCGTTGGCCCCGAGCAGGAGATCGACCTCCTCGTATTTGTCCTGACCCACGTCGGCGATCCAGAGGTCGTCGTTGGCCGGATCGAAGGCAAACCGCCAGGGGTTGCGAACGCCGGTGAGGAAGATCTCGGGGGCGCCGTCGACGCCGTCGGCGAAGGGATTGTCGGCTGGGATCTCGTAGGGCGAGTCGCCGCCGACCGTGGGATCGATTCGAACGATCGACCCGAGAAGGGTCGAGGTGTTCTGGGCCATCGACTTCGGGTCGCCGCTGCCGCCGCCATCGCCGAAGCCGATGTAGAGGAAACCGTCGGGTCCGATCACCAAGCCGCCACCGTTGTGATTCGTGAACAGTTGCTGCTGGGTGAGAAGCGGCACGCCGGCGGATGGTCTGCCGTCGACTCGAAGGGGGTGAGCATCAATGTGCGAGTCGCCGATCAGATCGGTGTAGTCGACGTAGAGATTGTCGGAATCGACGGCGATCGAGAGCAGCCCCTGTTCGCCGCCGGCATTTGTCAGGCCGCTCAGGTCAAGGATCGTGTCGCCGACCGCGCCGGTTGCCGGGTCGAACGCCACCACCCGGCCGCCGCGCTGGGCCAACCAGAACTCGCCGTTGGGGGCCACGACCCCGGAGATTGGCTCGTCCACCTCGGCGATCACCTCGGCGGAAACGACGGCTGTGGTTGGATCGCCGGTTGTGTCGGGCGGGAGTTCAGGTCCGGCCGGAGAGTCGTTTGCAGGGGTGTCGGCCCCGGGCGAATCGGACACGACCGACACAGTGGGGAGCGTGGCACCCACCGTCTCATCGCCGGAGTCGCTGGAGCACGCAGCTGCCACCAGCACCATCACGGCCAGGGCGGCCGCAGTGCGGAGTTTCATCATCGGGCCCGGCGGATGAGGCCCTCTTGCATCACCGAGGCGACCAGCCGGCCGTCGCGGGTGAAAACCCGGCCCGATGCGAGGCCACGACCGTTGGTTGACGCCGGGGTGTGCTGGTCGTAGAGCAGCCACTCGTCGGCGCGAAATGGACCGTGGAACCACATGGCGTGATCGAGGCTGGCCATGAGCAGCGAACCGTCCAGCGAACCGGTTCCGTGGGGAAGCAGGGTGGTGTCGAGAAGGGTCATGTCGGATGCGTATGTGAGCAGGCAGGCGTGGAGCACTGGATCGTCGGGCAGTTTGCCGTCGGTTCGGAACCACACTTGCTGAACGGGCGGCAGCGGCACGTTCCGGTTGAACGGGCTGGCGGTGACGTAACGGAAGTCGATCGGATGGGGACGCTTGGCCCACTCGTCGGTAAGGCCGTGGGCCTCCCACTCCTCGAACCTGGTGGGCAGGGTCTCCGGACCGGGAACCTCGGGCATCTCGTCGAGATACTCGAAACCCTCCTCCGC
>CAZDYO010000606.1:0-1636 GCA_964509555.1 uncultured Acidimicrobiales bacterium | reverse complement strand
GTCGATGATGCGTCGGGTGCCCGAGGTGCTCGACTGCTGGTTCGAGTCCGGCTCCATGCCATTCGCCCAGGTCCACTACCCGTTCGAGAACAAGGACTGGTTCGAGGATCACTTCCCGGCCGACTTCATCGTCGAATACATCAACCAGTCACGCGGTTGGTTCTACACGCTCCACGTGTTGGCGGGCGCGCTGTTCGACCGGCCGGCATTCGACAACGTGATCTGTCACGGCATCCTCTTGGCCGACGACGGCGCCAAGCTCTCGAAGAAGCTGCGCAACTACACCGAGCCTTCGGAGATCTTCGAGAAGCAGGGGTCCGACGCGCTGCGCTGGTATTTCATGTCGGCCAACATCGTGCGTGGCGGCGACATGCGCATCTCCGATCAGGGCATCGACGACGTGGTCCGTCAGGTGATGCTGCCCATCTGGAACGCCTATTCGTTCTTCACCCTCTACGCCAATGTCGAAGGGCACCGGGCCCGATTCCGCACCGATTCGGGCGAGGTGCTCGACCGCTACATCCTGGCCAAGACCGCCGCGCTGGTGGCCGCTGTCGAGGGGCGCATGGACGCCTACGACCTTCCGGGCGCGGCCGGCGAAATCCAGGGGTTCATCGATGCCCTCAACAACTGGTACATCCGCCGGTCGAGGGATCGTTTCTGGGGCACGGGCGGCACCGGCCATGCCGATGTCGACGCCATGGACACCCTCTACACGGTGCTGGTCACTCTGCTCCAGGTGGCGGCACCGTTCCTGCCGATGATCACCGAAGAGATCTGGCAGGGGCTCACCGGAGGGGACGACTCATTCCCCCGCTCGGTCCATCTCAGCGACTGGCCGACTGTTGCCGCCTACCCGGCCGATCCGGACCTGGTTGCGGCCATGGACCGCCTGCGTGATGTGGCATCCACCGGCTTGCGACTGCGTGAAGACACCGGTCTGCGGGTGCGCCTGCCGCTGGCGTCGGTCACCGTTGCCGGCGCCGACGCCCACACGCTCGAGCCGTTCACCGATCTGCTGGCCGACGAGCTCAACGTGAAGGCAGTGAAGCTCACCGACGAGATCGGCGACCTGGCCACGTTCGTGCTGCAACCCGACGGCAAGGTGCTCGGCCCACGGCTCGGCAAAGACGTGCAGGTGGTGTTCGGCGCGGCCCGCAAGGGCGACTGGACCTCCAACGACGACGGCACCGTCACCGTGGCCGGCCATGTGCTGGCCGACGGCGAATTCTCGCTGGCTCTGCAGTCGCCCGAAGGTGTCACCGCCGCGGCGTTGCGCACCAACGACGCCGTCGTCACGCTCGACACCGACCTCACCCCCGAGCTGGAAGCCGAGGGTCTGGCCCGCGACATCGTGCGCGAGATCCAACAGGCCCGCCGCACCGAGGATCTGGTGGTCACCGACCGCATCCACGTGTGGATTACCGAAGCCCCCGAGTCGGTGGCGGCCGCCGTGCAGTCCAACGAGTCCTACGTGGCCGAGCAGGTGTTGGCCAAGTCGATCGAGTTCGGCCGCCCGTCGTCCGACGGCCTCACCGTCCACGAGTCGAAGGTGGCCGGCCACCCCGTCACCTTCTCCCTCCAAGTCACCCCCTGACCCCCCTTCCTCCTGGCTTTTCTGACGAATACGGACCGC
>CAZDYO010000605.1:0-1645 GCA_964509555.1 uncultured Acidimicrobiales bacterium | reverse complement strand
GCCGCCCGAAATTGGCGCATCCACGAACCCGACGCCTCGTTCGGCACAGGCGGCATGCATTTCGCGGGCGACCTCGGCCGAGGTCGTGGTGTTGTCAACCAAGACAGCACCCGATGCCATCGACTCAAGCACGCCGCCGGGCCCGGTGGTGACCGCCCGCACATCGTTGTCGTTGCCGACACACAGGAAGACGAACTCGGCGCCGGAAGCAGCTCCGGCCGGAGTCGGTGCCGCCGACCCCCCGTGCTCGCCGACCCAGGCTTCCGCCCTGGACGACGTGCGGTTGTACACGGTCAGGTCGTGACCAGCCGCCGAAAGGTGCCCGGCCATGGGGTAACCCATGACTCCCAGACCGATGAATGCTGTCGATACCAATTCTGTCTCCCTGCTCAGAGGACCCGCGCCGGGCGCCACGGGGCCAACCGTGGCGCCCGAACCCGAGCGCGCACCCCAACCATGCACTGGTTGGAGTTCTATCTTCCAGGGTAGATCTAGTCGATTCCTCCTTGTTTCGAGGTGTTGTGAGTGATCATGGCGTGGGACAGTGGAGATTCCTTTCCGGGTGTTGGCCCGGTGCACCGCTTTGGAGAACCCCGTCCGAAGCATGGCTCCCGGTGACGGCGGCCCGCCGAGTCGCGACCGCTGACATGTAGGTGGATGGAGGTCCGGACCGCCGCAACCGCGCCGCGGTGCGCACAGTTGTGGTGGAGCGCGAAATGGCCCTTACGGATTGGTGTCCTCATGGTTTCCTGTCCAGCGAGGGCTTGGTTGTGGCTCCCCATGGGGATCGGCGCCGGGGATGCGGCTCTGTAGCAGATTGGAGCGGGCAGCCCCCCAACCAGTGTCATGCGGCCCTATCCGATCGGATCGGGGGCTGCGGACCTGCTACAGCCGTTGTCGACCGGTTAGCGTCTCGCCATGAACGAACCCGTGAAGCTCACCTTCTGGACTGACTTCCTTTGACCGTGGTGCTACGTCGGGACCGTGCGTCTCGACCAGCTTGCGGAGCGCATGGGGTCGGCAATCTCGATCACCACCAAGTCGTTTCTCCTCCGACCACAGACCACTGCCCGGGAACGGGAGAGGTTCGTCGAATACACGCGGTCGTGGCGGCGTCCAGCCGAGATGGAACCCCGAGCCGGGTTCAACGTGTGGTCCACCGACTCTCCCGCCCCTTCGGGGAGCATTCCGGCTCAGGTTGCAGCGAAAGCCATGGCTGCTTGGCGGCCGGATCTGGCCCACGACTACGACCGGGCTCTGCTCGCGGCGTACTTCAACGACAACCGCACCATTTCCGACCCAGGAGTGTTGGCGGATGTGGCTTCGGAATGCGGCGCCGAGCGTTCGGACTTCGTGACTTTCCTGGAAGCAAATCAGCAGGTCATCACCCGACAGGTACTCGACGAACACAACGAGGCTGTCGAGCAGGGGATCACTGCCGTGCCCACGGTGGTGATCGATGGTGTCCTGCCGGTGCAGGGAGCCCAGGAGGTCGATCTCTACGAACATTGGATACGCAGGATCATCGACCGCCGACACCACAGCTGAGGCCACCCTCCCGTCACGCGTACGGGATCACCCCTGACGCCGTGTGCGGCTGGCCACGACCACCTCGATGTTGGATGCCCCCGCCTCGGTCAGCAGT
>CAZDYO010000604.1:0-1650 GCA_964509555.1 uncultured Acidimicrobiales bacterium | reverse complement strand
TTTTCGGTGGACGCGTAACCAATCAGCCCCTCACCAAACGGTGGATTGAGGTTGAAGCGAGCCCGCCCCCACACCACCTCACCGGACGGTCGCCGGTATGGAAGGTCCGTGAAGCTCTCATCATCTGAGATATCGCCCACGGTTCCGGCCTCCGCCAGCAGGTCATCGAGTCGTCCACCCAGCAACTCCTCGCGCGGCCTGCCGGTGAACTCGACGTAGGCGTTGTTGCATGAAATGAGCCTGCCTTCGTGGCCCCGGATGCTGATCGCCGAGGGCGCCGATTCGAACGCCAACGAAAATGTCTCCTCAGCAGCGACCCGGGCGTGGTGCTGACCCAGCATCGCCACTGCCCTCAGCATCATCTCGCGCCGGGCCTCGTTAACCGGGGCGACACCGTCGCTGAGAACGAAGAGGAGGACCATCTCGTCGGCATCTATTCTGGATGTGGCCAATGAGATGCACCTGGCGGCGGGTTTGAGCCGCTCGCCGACCACTGCCTCGAGCCATCGGGGGACATGGCGAATCTCCCGGTTGAGGACCTCTCCGGGATGTTCAAGTTGATCAACGAGCGACAGCGGGATCGACAGCGATGATCGCCCACCCAGACCGGAGGCCCGGGCCATGCACTCGGCGCGGGTCCGGCCGGAACTGCGCCAGCCGGAGTGTTCACGCCACATCGACACGTGGGTGGCGCCGAGACTGTCGAGCAATTTGGTCAGCGCGTCCTGGGCAACCGGGGTCGACTCGATGAGCATGGCCGCAACTTCGTGCAGCATCTTGTCGACGGCTCGCCGTTCCTCGAGTTTGACTTCGGCGTCGCAACGACGGCAAAACTGCGACACCAGGGACGCGACCGCCGACAGGATCCCGAGCACCAGTGGATCGTTGTTGCGCTCAAATCCCAGATCACACACGATCTGACCGGTCACCCGGTCTCCGGACCCCACCGGCATGGCCATCCGGCCACAAGCACCGCATTCCCCGATCTCGCCGACACATTTCTGGCCGACGGCGCCCCTCACCGAACAACCGGTCCCGGACGACCAGATGGATCGAAGCTCAAGGCCGCCGGTCGCCGGATCGACTTCGTGGTAGCTGGTGCAGCAGGCCCCGATGAGGCCGCCCAGGGCCTCCATGGCCTTGTCCATGGTATCGTCGAACGACGATGATCGGGCCTCAACGAACAGCCGCGCAATCCCACCGACCGCGGCATCAACCCGCTGAGCGCGGTTTTCAGCTTTCTCGGCCCTCGCGCGGCGCCGGGTATGGGTGACCAGAGCCGCGAAACCCGCCGCCGCGCTGTTCCAGAATCCGATGTCGTGATGTGCCGGTTCCATGTCGTTGAATGCGAACGTGACCGCCCCAGTGACCTCTCCGTCGACCAGCAACGGCGCAGCCACCAGAGAATCTCCGTGCCTCGGCTCGCGTCGGCTGAAATGGTCGGAGAATTTCACCACCCCATCGGTGGCCAGCGACCTGATCGCCATCGATACCGGGTGCCAACCGGAATCGTAACGATCGGGTAGTCGTCCGGGTTCCCCTTGTCGGGGTTGACCCACACGTGGGGTTGTTGCACCTTTCCGTCGTCGCCATCGTCCCAGGTGGCGGCCACAGCTGAACCGGTCAGTTGTCCCAGGCCACCCCCCCCCC
>CAZDYO010000603.1:0-1651 GCA_964509555.1 uncultured Acidimicrobiales bacterium | reverse complement strand
ATCGTCGTGGCAGGGCTGGGAATCCATCGTGTTCACTTGATCAGAGAAGGTCGGGGTCGGTCGAGTCGGCCAGCAAATCGTCGAGTTCGGTGTCGAGGTCGTCGGGGCCGGCACCGCCGGCATCGGGCATGGCCACCCGCTCGGGCATCCACCGGTGGGTGAGTACGGCTCCGATGAGGACGATCAGCGCGGTGACCCGTGTGGCAACGCCGAAGGCGTCGGTGAACGCGGATCCGGCGATGTCGGCCACCGCTGCGCCGGCTTCGCCGCCGATCTGATGGGCCACACCGAGCGCGGCGCCGATGGAGTCGCGTGCCGCGGTCTCGGCCGGGCCGGGGAGCATCGACAACTTGCCGTCAAGGCTGCTGCGGTAGAAGGTGCTGGCGATGCTGCCGAGAACGGCGATGCCAATGGCGCCGCCGACCTCACGGGAGGTGTCGTTGACAGCCGACCCGACACCCGACTTGGCGAGAGGCAGGCCGGCCATGATGCTCGAAGTCGAGTTGGCCATGACCACCGACATGCCGGCAGCCATCAGGACGAGGGCTATCAGCAGAATCCAGTAGTGGTAGCCGCTCGAGAGGGTGGACATCACGAGGAACCCTGCCGCGATCGACACCATGCCGGCGGTTACCGCGTTGCGCAATCCGAAACGTTGGGCCACGTCGGCGCTTCGCGGAGACACGATCACCATCACGACCGCGCTGGGAAGAGTTCGCACGGAGGCGCCGAGCGCGCTGAAGCCCAGTACGAACTGGAGGTAGAGCGTGACCAGGAAGAACATGCCGAACAGGGCGAAGAACACGGTGGAGATGGTGAACGCCCCGGCGCTGAACCCTCTGATGGCGAAGAACTTCATGTCGAGCATCGGGGTGTCGCTGCGCTTCTCCCACAGGACAAACGCGGCCAGCAGTGCGGCCGAGACCGCGAACATGACGATTGTGAGGGGATCGAGCCAGCCGTTGTCGGGCCCTTCGATGATGGCGTAGAGCAGTGCGAAAAGGCCGGTTGCCGACAGGACCGCACCCGCAGGGTCGAGCTTGGTGTGGTCGGGATCTGACGAGGTGGGCACGAGAACCAGCCCGAACCCGAGAGCCACCAGCGCGATCGGTGCCGAGATGAAGAACACCGATCCCCACCAGAAGTGTTCGAGAAGCAGACCGCTGATCACCGGGCCGATGGCGCCACCGGCCCCGGCAAACCCGGCCCAGATTGCTATTGCCTTGCCACGCTCGGCAGCCGGGAACACGTTGGTGACAATCGAGAGTGTCGCCGGCATCACGAATGCGGCCGCCAGTCCCATGATCACCCTGGTGGCGATCAACTGATCGGGATTCGTGGCGAATGCCGACACGATCGCCGCGGCGGTGTAGAGGGTGAGGCCGAACTGCAGAGCGCCCTTGCGGCCGAATCTGTCGCCCAGCGCGCCGGCAGGCAGGAGTAGTGCGGCGAAGGCCAGAGAGTAGCCGTCGACCATCCATTGGAGCTGGGTGCCGGAGGCTCCGAGATCCCGCACGATCGCCGGCAGGGCCACGTTGAGCGAAGACACGCCGGCAACAACCAGCACCAGCGAGAGGCACAGCACGGCGAGGGTCTTCCAACGGCGTTGGAATATCAGCTCGGTGTCGGGGGCTTGAGAGTTCATGGTTGT
>CAZDYO010000602.1:0-1656 GCA_964509555.1 uncultured Acidimicrobiales bacterium | reverse complement strand
CTGGTGATGGTCAACGAGACCCTCGGTCCCGAGTGGCTCAACAATCGAAGATTCAGGATCGGCGCATCGAGCCTGCTCAACGACTGCCTCCTGCAACTCCAGAAACTCGAAACCGGCCGATACTCCGGCCCCGACTACGTGAGTGTTGACTGATCGTGACCGACGAGACCCACCCCGTACCCTCAGACCCGTCACACGGCTTCAGCCTGGAATACGCCCCGGCTCCGGAGTCCACCTCGGTGGTCACGATCGCCGACGACTACGGCCTGTTCATCAACGGCGAGTTCGTGGAGCCGAGATCCGACCAGATGTTCCCGACTGTGTCGCCATCGGCCGAGGTCCACCTGGCCAACGTGGCGGCGGCGTCGACAGCGGATGTCGACCTGGCGGTGGGGGCCGCCCGCCGATCACACACCGAAGTGTGGGGGTCGATGCCCGGCCGGGAGCGGGCCAAGTATCTCTACCGGATCGCCCGGCAGCTTCAGGAGCGGGCCCGCGAGTTCGCGGTGCTCGAGACGCTCGACGGTGGCAAGCCCATCAAGGAAAGCCGCGATGTCGACATCCCATTGGCGGCGGCCCACTTCTTTTACTACGCCGGTTGGGCCGACAAGCTCGAGTATGCGTTCCCGGGGCGGTCGGTGTCCCCGAGGGGGGTGGCCGGCCAGATCATCCCCTGGAACTTCCCGATGCTGATGCTGGCGTGGAAGGTTGCTCCGGCCCTGGCGGCCGGCAACACAGTTGTACTCAAGCCCGCGGAGACCACGCCCCTCACCGCGCTGCTGTTCGCTGAGCTGCTGCAGGATGTCGGCCTGCCCCCGGGCGTGGTCAACATCGTCACCGGAGCGGGCGCCACCGGTGCCGCGCTCGTCGACCATCCCGATGTCGACAAGCTGGCGTTCACGGGGTCGACGGCGGTTGGCAAGCAAATCCAGCGGGCTGCACTGGCCAGAGGCGTGCCGGTCACCCTGGAGCTGGGTGGCAAGGCGGCCCACATCGTGTTTGAGGACGCGGCCATCGACCAGGCGATCGAGGGGGTCATCAACGGCATCTACTTCAACCAGGGTCATGTCTGCTGCGCAGGATCCCGGCTGCTCGTACAGGAGTCGATCGCCGAGCCGTTCGTCGAGAAACTGAAACGCCGTCTCGCCACCGTGAGGGTGGGTGACCCGCTCGACAAGAACACCGACGTGGGCGCCATCAACTCGTCTCAACAGCTGGCCAAGATCACCGAACTGGTGGAGGTCGGGGTGGCGGAGGGAGCCGAGCTGTTCCAGCCCGACTGCGATCTCCCCGACAGCGGTTGGTTCTTCCGGCCGACGATTCTCACCAACGTGCAACAGACCCATCGGATCGCCCGCGAGGAGGTGTTCGGGCCGGTGTTGTCCGTACTCACCTTCCGCACCCCCGAGGAGGCGGTGGCCAAGGCCAACAACACTCCGTACGGGCTGTCCGCCGGGATCTGGACCGAGAAGGGGTCGAAGATCCTGTGGATGGCCGACCAACTCAAGGCCGGGGTGGTGTGGGCCAACACCTACAACCAGTTCGACCCAACCAGTCCGTTCGGTGGATACAAGGAAAGCGGCTTCGGTCGTGAAGGTGGCCTCCATGGACTGGCTCCGTATCTGTCCGTCGGCCCGATGGGAGGGCTGGCCCGAT
>CAZDYO010000601.1:0-1657 GCA_964509555.1 uncultured Acidimicrobiales bacterium | reverse complement strand
CGGTCCTTGGGGCTGACATCGTTGACGATCCGCTCACCGATGCGGAGCTCACCGTCGGAGATCTCTTCGAGGCCGGCGATCATCCGCAACGCCGTCGACTTGCCGCACCCCGACGGGCCGACCAGCACGAGGAACTCCCCATCGTTGATTTCGAGGTCGAGGTCGGTGACCGCCCGGAATCCGTTGGGATAGACCTTGGTGACCTTGTCGAGGACCACTGCTGCCATTTAATACTCCTGTAAACGTTTTCACGGACACTAGTCGTGTTCAGTGGCCGGAGCCACGGTGGCTTCCGGGGGCTGGTTGGAGCCTTGTTCGGCAAGGAGCCGATCGGCGGCGAAGAGCCGTGGAGTAGCGACGGTTGACGCGATGAGAAGCGCCACGCCGCCCACCCAGAACGGGGCTCTGAGGCCGTTGGATGACGCGAGCAGACCGCCGATGAGTGCTCCGATGGGCATTCCGCCCCAGCCGAGGAAGCGGTAGACACTGTTGACCCGGCCCAGCAGTTGATCGGGGATCACCGACTGACGAAGTGAGACTGTCACCACGTTCCAGACCACCCCGGCGAACCCGGTGACGGCCAACGCCAGGGCCACCACCCATGCGTTGGACAGGGGAGCGACAGCCAGTTGACCGAGCGCGGTGCCGAAGGCCCCGATCAGCAGCAGGGGTCCGCTTCCGAACCTCTTCGCCAGTCGCCCGGCGACCAGGCCCCCGATCACGCTTCCCGCGGCCATGGCGGTGGCCAGGAGACCGAAACCCACCTCATCAAGACCGAGAATGTCTTCCGCGAACAGCACCAGCACCGAGAACCCGGCCATGAACCAGAGGTTCATCAACCCGAGCAGCAGAGCCAGGGTTCGCAAGACCCGGTTGCCCCGCAGCCACTGGATTCCCTCGGCGATCTCCGACCTGATGGTGGTGGGAGATTTCGCGGGATCCGACTCAGGTCCGGTGAGGGACCTGGCACGAAAGGAACCGGTGATGCCCGCGACCAGCGCCGCCGCGCCGAGGTAGCTCGCCGCGTCGAGCCAGAACGGCACCGATACGGCCGCGGCCACCAGGAAGCCACCGAGTGGTGGGCCCACGAAGCTGTTGGCCGTGGTCTCGGCGGCCATGAGTCGGCCGTTGGCGATCTGCAGTTGGTCCTCGTCGACGATCGACGGCAGGATCGTCTGGCTCGCATTGTCGAACATGGTCTCGGCGACCCCGAGAGCAAAGCCGATGGCGTAGATCATCCAGATCGTGTGGTGATTGGTCAGCACAGCCAGTGCGAGTATCGCAACGAGGCTCGCCCGGAACACGTCGGTCATCCACATGACCCGGCGCCGATCCCAACGGTCGACAAGCGCGCCGGCAACCAAGGCGAACAGCAGCCAGGGCAGCCTCAAGGCGATGGCCACCCCGGCGATCGTGGTCGGGCTGCGGGTGAGGTCGGCGGCGACCAACGGAAGGGCCACGAAGAAGACACCATCGCCGAGATTGGAGATGGTGGAAGCTGCGAACAGGCGCCGGAATCCGGGGCCGAGGGATTCAGGTGTCGGTGGGTCGGTTGGGTCAGCCTCGACGGGAATTGATCACTCCAGTGTTGAATCCGGCGAGGTGGAGGCCGCCATGGAATCGGGCGTGTTCGATCTTGAGGCAGCGATCCATGACC
>CAZDYO010000600.1:0-1657 GCA_964509555.1 uncultured Acidimicrobiales bacterium | reverse complement strand
TGGGCACCGTGGCCCGGATCGTGTTGTGAACCCCACGCAGGTTGATGCCCAACACCGCCCGCCACGCGTCGTTGTCGAGTTCCCAGACGGGGCCGGCACCACCCACAACTCCCGCGGCGGCAACAGTGGCGTCGAGCCGACCGAATCGCTCGACCGCTGCTGCGACCGCGGCGTCGAGAGCAAGCTCGTTGCGCACGTCGGCGATCATCGTGGCCACCAACTCGCCGCCGGCCGAACCGACCGCGTCGAGCTCGGCCCGGGTGGCCAGCGGGTACGGAATGGCTGGGTCGTCGGCACACGAATCGACCCCCATCACCGCCCATCCGGAGGCCACGAGGCCAGCAACGGTGGCCGCACCAATCCCGCGTGCTGCTCCGGTGACGAGTGCGACTGGCTGGTTCATGTTCACATCGTTGCACGCCCCGCCGGCCAGGCGTGACTTCAACCCCCCGGTGGACGCTCCATCAACAGGGCCCGATCGGAGGCCGCCGACAGGGCGTCTCGCAATTCCTGGGCATCGAACGGCAGCGCCTGTGACGCGGGGTCGGGCCAGATGCTCCTGCCGTCACGAAAGAAGTTGCCCCCGTAGACGTGTATCGCGCCGGTCCATTCGCGCGACGGGTTGGCCACCGAATGTACGGCGTCCGCTCCCAGCAGTGTCGTGTCGCCGGCGTTGAGCGTGGCCGACCTCCGGTGTTCAAGGGTGCCGTCGGGGAGGCGGCGGAACATCTCATTGTCCTCGCGGCCGCCGTAAAGACCGATCGCCGCCCACATGAGGTGATCGTGGGGGGTCAGGCTCGCGGTCGGAGGCCAGACCACGTGGAGCACGGTGAGTTGGTCGGTGTTGTGCCAGGTCTGGATGACCGGCATGTCGCGAGGGTCGCCGAGCGCCGCCGCGATGGAAGCGGGGTCGGACACGGTCCGTTCGACCACCTGACGCACCGCTGCGCCGGTGTGGTCGGAGGTGTCGTCGCCCGCAGCCACGCAATCGGCGATGAACTGGTCGACGCTGAACGGCATTGCTTCTCTCCGATCGGGTTGACCCATGCCTCTGGCAGGGTTGTGTCGCGTCAAGACGGTAGGTCAGATCAGGTGCTTGCGAAAGTGTGTCGCCCCGGGTTCAGCCGAGCGCTCTGATGGCGGCGGCCACCAGACGGTCGAGAAACTCCCGGCCCTCTTCGACGGTGGCGGCGGTGGGATCTCCGAGGACTCCACTGTCGGAGACCCCGATGAGTCCGTCGTCGATGAGGGTGCCGAGGATCTCGGCCATCGGGGACAGCACTCCGGGTCGGGCGAGTTCGGTACGAACCAGGTCTGGGGAGATGGCCAGCATCAGCGAGGTTTCGGTGTGGCCGGCATGAGGGTCGGCGTCGGGGAGGCTCGCTGACCAGACGATCAAAGCGCGGCCCTCGGCCTCGCATGTCCGACGCGCGTGGGCAAGCGCGGACAGATTCCCACCGTGGGCGTTGATGACAGCCACCCGATCGAATTCCGGCCCGGCGGTGCGGACAATCTCGATGAGCATCGATCCCAGAACTTCCGTGCCCACCGACAGCGTGCCCGCGAATCCCTGATGCTCACCGGACGCCCCGATGGCGATGGAGGGCCCCAGCCAGGCTCGTTCCATCGAGGCAACCACCCGTGTGGCCACGGCCTC
>CAZDYO010000599.1:0-1659 GCA_964509555.1 uncultured Acidimicrobiales bacterium | reverse complement strand
TTGAGGCCTGTCGATCTGTTCATGCTCCACCGAGTCATTGTGTTGGTCGAGGGACTCCACGACGAGGTCGTGCTCGACTCCGTGATCGGTCATGACCTAGCCATGAGCCGGTCGATCATCGTCCCGATGCGCGGTGGAAAGAACCTGCCGCTCATGGCTGACTCGGCTCTGATCGCCCGCTTCTCTAGTGCCCCAGTGTTAGTTGTGCTCGACAACCTGCGCATGGCCGAGATCAACCCAATCGTCGCAGACCTCCGCCGATCGGAGGGTACTCCTGGGGCCGACTTTGATGCCATCGTCTCCGACCGGTTCAACACAAAGGAGGCCGAGCAGAAATTTCTCAAGGACCTGCTTCGAAACCTCTGGGACCGGGGTCAAGTCCACCGCTTCCACACCTTCGGCCTTGAAGAAATCGACGTTCCTCGATACTTACCCGCAGAGGCCTTCGGGCTACCTACCTGGGAGGAGATGGACAAGCAACGCGGTGACAAGGCCGCCGACAAACCATGGATCCAAAGGACGTTCGGCGTGTACTTCGACGAGGACAACCTGCGAGACGCAGCGGCTCAGCTCGTACGGACCCCCGTGGAATTCCGTGCGTTGGCCGCATACTGTGCCGATCTCAGCGACCCGCGACCGCGAGGACCGGTGCTGAGGTCTATGAGCTAGCCGAAAGCGTGCCAGGTCTGTCGCGCGGACTCGATCAAGTTTGCGGTAGGCGTGATGTAGCCCACTAGATTTGTACGCACTGCTCTCGGGATGTGCGGTTGCCTATCCGCTCCACCTGACCCGGCACCGTGGGCCGGCTGACCTCGTGCCCCCTACTGGCACCACCGGTGAGTTCCTGACAGCTCAGAAGCCCTGACCGAAACAGACCCCAAGAAGGCAGGAGCATAGTAGCCACTCTCATAGCCATCGACGAGCCCAAATGAGAGGACAGATGCAACCGCGATTACAGATGAAGAGCTTCGCGTCAACCACGAATTCGTTACGGCGTTCGAGACGCTGCGGAAGCGACACGGGCATCGAGAGATGAGTGATGCGGCGCTTCATCAAGTGGCCTCTGCGGGCGGCGTGGATTTCGAGACTCTTCGAGTGGCCCGACACCTTCGTAACGCAATCGCGCATGACGATCCGGTCAACCGCGACACATTGGCTGGGTATCACGAGACTCTTCTCAACGTGGTCGGGCGCTCCAGCAAGCCCAGCGAGCTGTCCGGGGCAAGACCACCTCTGTCAGACGATGTTCAGGCATACCGGTTGCATGCATGGCTGGATCAGCGGCTTGAACGGGAGATGATCGCCAACGGGTTCGTGAGCATCGGAGGAAACGAGATCGATGATCTGACTGATGTGTCCGACCCGGAGGTCATTCGTGCCATCCTCACCGAGTCGATGCCGGCCCGATCGACGAGAGCGATCTCGCTCTTCGTCGGGTACTGGCGGAGATTCTTGTGGGATGCGGCGCCAGGCGATTTTGTCGTGCTGCCGACGCGCGGCCCGAAAGTGGCCATTGGAGAATTCGTCGGCCCCTACCGATTCGCTGCCTCATCTGAGCCCCACTCCCGGCACCGCCGCGCGGTCTCGTGGCACGCGACTGGCATCGACCGGTCGGCGTTCGGCGCCGACCTCATCGTCACGCTCAACGGCCAACACACG
>CAZDYO010000598.1:0-1662 GCA_964509555.1 uncultured Acidimicrobiales bacterium | reverse complement strand
CGCGTCGAGCAGTTCGACCATCGCCTCTGGGGTGATGGTGTTGTCGGTGGGAATGGCCGCGGCGATCTCTCGGGTCACCTCGGCGGGCCGCCACGTTGATTGTTTCTCCGACAGCGCATCGATCGCATCTTGGCAGGCTTGAAGTAGGACCTCGCCGTCGATCTCATGGGGTAGGGCCCAGTCGACGACTTGCTCAACGACCTGGTGGGGTTCGAGGCCGAGCGCTTCGACCTGGGTTCGCCAGGCGTCATGGAGTGTGGCGGCGTCGATGTCATGGGCTTTGGCCGGACGCGAATCGACGACGGCTTCGCGTTCGAGCCTCCATCGCTCGCGTGGTGTCGGGTCACGGTCGAAGGTGTCGATGAACCGGTCGAGTTTCTCATCGATACGGCGCTGGACCCCGGCGGTGCGGGTCGAGAATTCTTCGAGCACCGCTTCGTTCATGCCGGCGATTTCGGCGATGCCGTTCACCACTGGTTGCCAGTCGACTCCGAGACGTGTCGTGAGTTCGGAGCGCAGGGCGCAGTGGTAGATCGCCGACAGGCTCCGCTGATCAAGTTTCAATGTGCGGGCGTCGAGGGCCAGCCAACGCCGGTCATCGGAACGGACCCGGTTCGCGATCACTACATGGGTGTGAAGTTGTGGGTCCAACGCCCGCGACGTGTGCTGACGAAACGTTGCGGCGATGATCCCTTGCGCGTCGATAACCGCGACCTGTCCGTTGATGCGGTAGCGGGTGTGGGCGTGGGTTTCGACCCATTCGAGCATCGTCGCCACCGCGGTGTCGTGGGCGGCCAACACCTGCTGGCGGGTGTTGGCGTCGCCGATGGCGAACATCGTGGACACCGACTTCGGAGCCGACGCTGTGATATCGAACCCGCGCACCGACTTCTCCCCATGGGCACGACCCAACGGCACGTCGCCGCGTCGTCGGGGATGGGCGCCAGCCATGACGCGGAGGAACTCGCTGTCGATGATGTCGCCTTCGAGGCCGAGTAGTTCGGCGCCTTTGCCGTGCCATACCCCTGCCGGTTCGCCCGAATCGAGGTAGTAGCTGGGCAACGCCTCGACGTAGTAGGCGCCCGCGTCGGGGCCCTTGAGCGTCGTGACCCGGGCCGTCACGTCGACCACCTCCCGGCAGGTCGACACGACCTACCCCGCACCTCTGTGCACTCGTCTGTCATGTCAAGGGGTAGATCCAGTGCAGTGCTTGGTGCAGGCATCATCGGGTCAGCGCGCCTGGGCGATGCGGCGCGGTGAACGCTTCGGGAACTGACGCACGGTCGCCTCTGAAAGCGCCGGGAGTTGCTGTGCGGTAGGGCTGCCTCCGCCGGCGATGTAGCCGAGCACGTGTTCACGGGTTGTGCGAAGCGAGCGTCCAATACGGAAACACGGCAGGCCTTGCCGGCCGGCGCTGGTCTCCCATTCGCGAAAGATGCCGTAGGCGGCACTGCGCCCGATTCGAAGCGCGGCTGCGACTTCGTCAACGGTCAACACATCAGGCAACTCCGACAACGACGGCATCCACACACCCTTCCGTAACTCAACGTCAGTGACGACTATTCGTCTTCAATGTTGACAGTAGTCGACTCTGATTGAGATCTGCAACCATGCAGACCAGTCGGCCTTGTTGTAGAGTGCGGTTGATGGAGGGAAGCTGAT
>CAZDYO010000597.1:0-1668 GCA_964509555.1 uncultured Acidimicrobiales bacterium | reverse complement strand
AGCGCCGACATCGGTCGCCACCACGGGAACACCGGCCGACAGGGCTTCCAGTGGGGGAAGACCGTAGCCCTCGTACAGCGACGGAAAGGCCAGCACCGTGGCCGAGGCCAGAAGATTTCTCCGGGCGGTGTCGTCGACCGTGGTGAGGCGCGTGAATCGACCCGTGAGACCGCCATCGGTGACCGCCGACGCCAAGCTGTCCTCGGCATCGCCGACGGGGCCGGCCACGACCAGCGACACGTCCGATGGGAGTGCCTTCATGGCACCAACCAGAGTGTCCAGGGACTTGCGCACACCGGTCGTTCCGAGAGCCAGAACGAAGCGTCCTGAACCGGCCAGCAGACGACCGAGTTCCGGGTCGCCTCCGTCCACGGAGTCGACCGCGTTGTGTATGACCACGACCCGGTCCGGATCAGCGCCGAGATGCTCGCACACCTCATCACGGATTCGTGCGCAGGGCACGTGGACCACACATCCAAGTCTCACCGCCCGCCGTGTGATCGCCCCGGTTCGGGCTATCTCCGGGCCGGTCCAGTCGGGCCTGAGAATCGGGGAGAGGTCCTGGAGAGTGAGAACGGACGAGGCACCTGGGGGAACCACATAGTTGGTGCCGTGAACCACATCGATCCGACCGGCGATTCTCCGGGCGGTCGGGATGGTGATGCGTGGCCACACCAGGTGAACCAGCCTTGCCGGTATTCCGCTGCTGACACACGGCATCCCAGCGGGCAGGTCCGGTGGCGAACCCCGGTGGGTGAGCATCCAGCCCGACAACTCGATGTCGGCTCGTTCGAACAGGGCCCCGACCAAGCCGCGCGTTACCGCGGGAATACCGGTTGGGGGCCCGAGCAGAGGGGTCACGTCGATCCCGATCCGCAGCTTGGTGCGGGTCATGGCACGTAGACCCCGTTCAGGGCCAACATGCACAGCGCGGCCAGCCCGACGGCGGACGCGGCAGTGAACCAATGATCGAACCACCGGTGACGGCTCACCATCGCGGCGGCGATCACCAAAGGGAAGATGGCCAGGGAGTATCTCTCCATGCTGTTGAGATTGTCGGCGGCCAGAAGCAGAGCAACCGATGGCACGGTGTAGAGGGCGAGGTCGAGAGCGAGCTTCCTGACCACGACCACCGTGAGTCCGATGAGGATCAGGGCTGCAAGGAGATGGAACAATTCCCCGGCGTCTCCGCCGATCGCCCGATCGGCGGAGACGAACATTCGTGAGATGGGCTCATGGAAACCGCCGCGGAGTTCACGTTGTCGATCGATCGGGGCGGTCCAGTCGCCCAGGGCACTTCCGGCCCAGATCAGATACGCCAGCGACCCCGCGGGAGCCGCAAGAACCGCGGCGAGTTTCCTGCCCCGCGGGCCCGTGCCGTTGGACCAGGCGTTGACAGCCACCGGAAGCGCCAGCATGCCGGCTACCGGCCGGGTCAGTCCGGCAGCGAACGCGAGGGTGATCGTGGCCGACCACCGGCGGCGACGAGCCGTGAACACGGTGGCTACGGCAAGGGCGATGAAGAGCGGTTCGGAGTAGGCCAGGACGAGCACGAAAGCCGGGGGCACGAGGGACAGCAGGGTGGCCGAACGTCGGGCCAGTTGAGCATCTCCGGTGTCCTGCCGGACCATTCGATGAATGAGCACGGCCGCGGCCAGTGCCGCCATT
>CAZDYO010000596.1:0-1683 GCA_964509555.1 uncultured Acidimicrobiales bacterium | reverse complement strand
CAGTGGTGCGCAGGGCATCAGCCACGAGCTCATTGCCAACCCGTATGCCGCGCCGCGACAGCTTCTCGGTGTACATGGTCTCGTTCGACATGATGCTGAAAACCAGAGCCGACATGACCGTGGCCAACATCAGCGGCAACACCACCTCGAAGTCTCGGGTGAGTTCGAACACGAAGACCATCGCGGTGAGGGGAGCGCCCGCGGCTGCACCGAAGACGGCAGCCATGGCCACCACCGCGAATGCACCGCCCTGGATGTCGAGGCCCGGCGCGATTCTGTCGACGATCTCCGCGAACAGTCCACCGAAAGCCGCTCCCATCAGCAGAACCGGAGCGAGGGTGCCGCCGGAAGTGCTCGATCCGAGGGCGATCCACCACGACACCGTCTTGGCCACGAGAACGGCTGCCAGTGTGGCCAACGCCAGCTTTCCGGCCAGGACATCGTCGATCACGGCGTAACCGACACCGAGCGACCTGGGCACCAGAAGCCCGATGAACGCAAATCCGAGCGAGCCGATGAGCGGGTGCCAAAAGATCGGTATCGGAAGTGACCGGAACGCCCTCTCCGACGCGAACAGGCCCCGGGCGATCGTGACCGCCATCAGGCCGCTCGCCAGACCGAGCACCGCGTAGAGAGGCAGGACATCGAGTCCGGCATAGTCGTGGGCCGGCGCGTCGAACAACGGTCCGGTGCCGAACACCGCCGAGTGGATGCCACCGGCGATGGAGGTGGCCACCACCAAGGGAATGAACGACCTCATCGACAACTCGAACAACAGCAGTTCGATGGCCAGCAGCAGCGATGCCAAGGGCGCGCCGAAGGTTGCCGCCATGCCGGCAGCGGCACCCGAAGCCAGCAGAATCTTTCTTTCCGAAGGTGTGACCTTGAGAATCTGACCGGCAAGTGAACCGATGGCCCCTCCGGTGACGATGATCGGTCCCTCGGCTCCGAACGGGCCGCCCGTCCCGATCGCGATCGCCGCCGACAGGGGTTTGGCCACGGCGGTCCATGGACGGATTCGGCTCTGGTTGCGCAGCACGGCCTCCATGGCCTCCGGAATGCCGTGACCCCTGATGATCGGTACGCCCACGGCAATTGTGGCGATGATCAACGCACCTGCGCCCGCAGCGATGGGCAGCCGTGGTGATGCCTCGAGATCAGCCAAGGGAGGAATGTCCCCCCACGCGAGCTTCCCGAACAGCGCCAGGTTGGTGATGAAGCTGATGGTTCGGATAAGCAGATATGCCGCGCCACCAGCGGTCGCGCCGACCGCCACAGCGAGGGACACGAGCAGCAGAAGTCGCCTGGTGGAGTTCGACAGCTTTGCGTCCATCAGACCGCCGACGAATCTGCGTGCCGGGCAGCAACCTGCGACTCAGGGGGTAGCCCCTGTGGGCTGCAGGCACCTGACGTGCCACTCGTTCCTGCTATTGCGTCGGCTGGTTCTGCCAAGGTCCTTACCCCCCACACGAAAGGTAGTGCGGCAGCGGTCACTGCGCCGCCAACCACGTAGCCGGCGGAGAATCCGTTCACATCCGCCACCCTGCCGAGCCCGAATTGGCCTCCCGCACCACCAATGGATCCGATCATCGAGTCGAAGCTGATCACCGTGGCCCTGTGCTCGCTGGTGGTGACTCCGTGCAGATAGGCCTGGCGAACCGGGGAGATGACTCCCATCGAACC
>CAZDYO010000595.1:0-1691 GCA_964509555.1 uncultured Acidimicrobiales bacterium | reverse complement strand
AGCGTCGGGGTGGGGATCGGCGGGCCTGACATCCATCCGGATGTGGCGATTCCCGCATATCCGCTCTACCCGCTGGTTGCGGAGTCGGTTCCAACGATGGTTGAGGTCCAATTCTCCGACTACGACCACACCGTCACGCCCGGAGACACCGAGCAGCTATTCGAGTTCGCGGTGGACAATCTCCACGTGTCGTACATCTGCTGGCAGGAACGCAAGCCGTTCGTTGCCGCGATGACCTCAACCGTGAGGGCTCACCCATCACTACCGGGGTGAGAGGGTCACGACAGCTCGCTTTCCAGATTTGCGATCGCCCGATTGAGGGCCTCGACGGCCACCATTGCTCCGACAAGTTGGGCACCGGCGACGCAATGCTGATGCATGGCTTCATCGAGTGAGGATCTGCACAGGGTCGGCACGTCTCGAAGGTTGCCGATACGCACCTTGAAATGGAGGATCAGGCCGAGAAGAATCGCGGCGGTTTCGGTGGTGCCCCAGAGAGTTCCAAGGCTGCAGCGAGTGAGCGCACGATGACGCCATGGAACTTCGACTTGCTGTCTGATCAGTCCGACTGAAAGCCGTCGGTTCGGTCACCGTCAGTCGACGACGATGGCCGTTCCGCCGCGTCGGGAGTCGCCGATGCCGGAGAAACGGCCCGATCGGCCACGGCTCGCGGTGTGGACACCGCCGTAGAACATGTTGGATTCTGGCCAGGCAAGGTGATCCGGGAACTCGGCCGTCAGAGTCTGTCGGATGGAAGGGGCGAAAAGGTCCTCGAAATCGAGGTGGCTGTCTTCGACGTGGAGCCGTGGCGAGGTGACCGCCGACTCGGGATCGAGTCCGTCGAGACAGAGCCTGACGAGCACCTGAAGGACCGCCGAACGGATGCGATTGGAGCCACCGGAACCAAGAGCGGTGATCGAACCATCGGGAGACTCGACAATGGTCGGGCACATTCCCGATGAGAGCCGGGAGTCAAGGGGCCAGTCGTTGGTGCCGGCGGGGTTGACGTCTTCTTCGCCAAGGATGTTGTTGAGCATGAAACCGAAACCGTCGATCAACTCCGCGTTGCCGGTGCCGTTCGACGTGGTCACCGAGCAGGCGGTGCCGAAGCTGTCGATCACCGAAATGTGGGTGGTGCCCTTCTGGCGGATATTGCGTGAATCAAGCATGGCAAGGTCGCCGTTGGCTTCGCTGCGGGCCTGATCGGTGAGGCGGAGAGCGCGGGCGATGTCGACCGGATCGGACGAGTTGAGGTGGTTGAGGGCGTAGCCGATCATGGTGCCGCTGGCCGAGGGGAGCGGGTTCATGTGGACGATGTGATCGCCAACCGCAACGGTGAGCGGTTCACGCTCGATGGTTCGGTAGTCGGCGAGGTCGGCGGCGGTGAGATGGCCGCGCTGTTCTTGAGCGGCGAGCACGGCGCGACCGACCGGGCTCGTGTCCAGCGTCTGCGCGGCGAGAATCTCGAGTGCGTCGGCCAGACCCGTATTGCGAAAGATCTCTCCGGCGGGGATGAGTCGTCCGTCGGGGGCAAATAGAGATGCCAGGCCCGGATCGGTGGTGAGGATCGGCTCCACAACGGTCGAGAGGTAATGCTGGAACCCGGTGACGGTCACGGCGTCGCGGGCGGCGGTTGCCGCCGGCGCGACCAGTTCGGTCAAAGGCACGGTGGCGCCGCGGTCGTGCATGGC
>CAZDYO010000594.1:0-1697 GCA_964509555.1 uncultured Acidimicrobiales bacterium | reverse complement strand
GTCGGCGTAGGGCGGCCAGATGATGGCCTCTTCATCCCACGGCTCATCCTGGTAGCGGCCGGCCCACGGCGCCGGAGTGTCGAACGGTTCGTGGGGGTCGAACTCGTCGACAAACATGAACCAGCGGTCGTGATGCGGGGTGGCCTCACGCAGGAACCGGGCGGCCTCGGTCATGGTGCGTGGTCCCGGGTAGTCGGCTTCTTCACGGAAGAATGTGCGTGACCTGTCGTAGGCCCGGGTGAGGCCCTCGAACCCGATCGTGCGTTCGAACCACCAGCCACCCGTGCGGGCGGGCATGGCCGGGGCGCCGATCCACGACGGGTCGGAGTAGGTGCGCCACGGGTCACCCTCATGACCCCGCACGTAGTCCCAGGCCTGGAAATCGGTGTGGTAGTTCTCGCCGCCCGTCTCGAACAGGTGCGGGTGATCGGTGACCATCATGGTGGTGACGCCGGCCTCGGCAAGCGCCCGGGTGATCGGCTTCTCCCAGAGCTCGATCGAACCCCACGGCCGCCACAGAAAGTCGAGCGATCCGGTGAGGATGTCGTGACGGGCGGGCATGCACGGCAACGAGCCGGTGACATGGTTGGTGAACCTGGTGGCCCGCTCGGCGGCGAACCGGTCGAGATTCGGCGTGTCGAACTCGTCGCCTCCGTAGGCACCGAGCATGTGACGGTTGAGCGAGTCGAGCAGAACGACGCACAGGTTCCGGGGCATGGCCATGGCCGCACCCTATTTGCGGGGTGACCGACGGTGGGAATCCGCCCGCCTTGACACCCAACCGTCGACCCTGATCGGGTGAAGCCATGCCGACGATCCATGATCTGACCACCCCGGCGCTGGTGGTGGACGCCGCCGTGCTGACAGCCAACCTCGCGGCCATGGCATCGGCCCGGCCCGGAACCTCGCTCCGACCGCACGTGAAGGCGTTCAAGTCGACAGCGCTGGCCAGCGAGATGGCGGCCCGTCACGGTCACACCGCCTTCTGTTGCGCCACCCTTCGGGAGATGGAGGGCATGGCCGCCGCCGGTCTTGGAGACGATTTGCTGCTGGCCAACGAGACTCTCGATCTCGACCGACTGACGCGCTTGGCCACGACTTCCGACGGCCGGGTGACGGTGGCGGTCGATTCGAGGGAGACAATCGAGGTGGCGGCCAAAGCCGGCGTGCGCGAGGTGTTGATCGATGTCGACGTCGGACTCCCCCGCTGTGGGTGCATTCCCGCCGACGCCCCACGGCTGGCCGGCGCGGCTCACGATTGTGGTCTCGAGGTTCGCGGCGTCATGGGCTACGAAGGGCACTGCCAGGATTGGCCCGACCCCACGAAACGGCTGGCCGCTGTCGAAGAGTCGATGGGGATCCTCGCCGCGGTCCATGCCGAGGTCGGCGGCGAGGTGATCTCCGCCGGCGGAACCGGAACCCACGCAATCAACACGCTGGCCACCGAAATACAGGCCGGGTCACACGCGCTGATGGATTCCCACTACGCCCGACTGGCCGACCTGCCGTTCCGCCCCGCCCTGCGGGTACTGGCCACCGCCATATCGGTTCGCTCCGGTGACGGCGGTTGGTACGTGGCCGATGCCGGCCTGAAGGCGTTCGGCATGGACCACGGCAACCCGACCGCCGACACCGGCGAGGTGTTCTTCTGCTCCGACGAACACACGACCGTCATGAATGTTGCCGACCCGGGTGGC
>CAZDYO010000593.1:0-1703 GCA_964509555.1 uncultured Acidimicrobiales bacterium | reverse complement strand
CTGGCGTTGAGCGGCAGAGAGTCGACCACCTCGACATGGTGGGGCACCTTGTAGTTGGCCATCTCGCCGCGACACCAGGAGATGATCGCGTCCTGATCGGGCTCGGTGCCGGCGGCAGGCACCACGAAGGCATATCCGACCTCGCCGAGGCGCTGGTCGGGCACGCCCACAACCGCCACCTGGCCGATGTCGGGATGAGTGAGCATCATAGATTCGATCTCGGCGGGATAGGCGTTGAATCCGCCGTTGATAAACATGTCCTTGAGCCGGTCGGTGATGTCGATGTATCCGGCGTCGTCCATCACCCCGATGTCGCCGGTGTGGAGCCAGCCGTCGGCGTCGATCGCCTCGGCGGTCTTGTCGGGTTCGTCGAGGTAGCCGAGCATCACGTTGTAGCCACGGACCACGATCTCGCCGGGTTCGCCGCGGGCGACCTCGCTGCCGCTGGTGTCGACCACCCGCACCTCAACGTCGGGGATGGCCCGGCCGGACGTGTGGGATATGACTTCGGCCGGGTCGCCCTCACGACACATGGTGGCCATGCCCGATGACTCGGTGAGGCCGTAGCCGGTGATGATGGTGTCGAACCCAAGCGTCGATCGCATCTGCTCAATCATGCTCACGGGCACCGGGGCCGCACCGGTGACGGCCAGCCGCAGCGACGACATGTCGAACGAGTTGAGATCGGGGTGGTTGAGGATCGTCTGGTAGATGGCGGGCGGTCCGGGCAGTACCGACACAGCTTCTTCGGGTATGCGACGCATCACCGAGGGCACGTCGAACACCGGGTGGGGAATGATCGTGGCCCCCTTCATGAGGCAGGCGAGGATCCCGGCGTTGAGCCCGAACGAATGGAAGAACGGGTTGATGATCAGGTAGCGATCGCCGGCGGTGAGCCCGATCACGCTGGCCCACGCGTCGTAGGCCCGGCAGATGGCGGAGTGGATCAGCATCGCTCCCTTGGGGGCGCCGGTGGTGCCCGAGGTGAACATGATGTGGCACATGTCGTCGCCGGAAACGGCATCCGACCGTGCGTCGAGTTGGGCGTCGGTGACATCGGCCCCTCGCCCGAGGAACTGGTCGAACGCGGTTGTCGTGGGTGGGACCGTTCCCCGCAACACGACGATCTCCTCAACGCACTTCGGGCTGCCGGCATCGTTCAGCAGCGACACATAGTCGGTGTCGAGAAAGTCGGTGACCGTGCACAGGATCCGGGCCGAGCTGCGGTTGAGCACGTCCGCGGCTTCGCGGCCCTTCCAACGGGTGTTGATCGGCACCAGCACGCCACCGGCCACATGGACGCCGAGTGCTGCAACGGCGAACTCCCAGATGTTGGGAGCCCACACTGCGATCCGGTCGCCTTTGTCGATTCCCGATGCCATGAATGCCCGAGCGGCCGTGTGGACACGGTCGCGGAATTCGGGAAACGTCCAACGGATCTCGCCGTCGACGATGGCTTCGAGATCGGGGAACCGCTCTGCGGAGCTTTTGATCAGTTGTGGGATGGTTGACCACATGGTGTCGGCCACGGTCGTCTCCTGGCTTCGGGGAGTTCGGCGCCGAGAATAGATCGTTGGGACGCGCAAGTGCCGAGGCTTGGGGCCTCGGCACTTGTTTGTTGGGGGGTTGTTGGGGTTGGTCAGGCGCTGGCTGGGGTTTGGGGTCCGCCGAAGCCGGGTCCGTCGGGTCCGCCCTGGCCGGGT
>CAZDYO010000592.1:0-1710 GCA_964509555.1 uncultured Acidimicrobiales bacterium | reverse complement strand
CGGTGTCAGGTCACGTGTTCTGAGCAACTCCTCCGGGGAGATTCTCTTGGAGTTGAGGTCGTACATGGGCCTGTCCTTGTCCTGGTCGACCACGTCCCGATCGTCCGGATGGGCGGTCGATGATCATCCAACGTCGCCTCTGGTACGACTCTGAAGCCGATCCGATCGACCGGCCCACGTTCAAATGGCCACTGGCCCTGAGTCGGCTGTGTAGTGGTGGTTCGGTTGGATCGGCAACCGGGGACCAGAGTCACAATCAACTTCCCGAAAGCCCCATCCGGGAACGTCACCGATTGAAGTGCCCGAGGTGGGCGTGGGGGGCGTGTTGCGCCTAGAGTAGCAGTGTGGTTGGGCTTGACGAAGTGTCAATCCCAGAATCAACCGGCGGAGGTTTCCATGGCGAAAAGGGCGCATGAACAGTGTCTCGATGAGGCGGAGTACGGGGCGATGATGAGAGAAACGCAGGCAAGAATCCTCGATCGCCTCGAGACAGCAAGGGCTGCGTCGCGGATCTCCCAACGACGACTGGCGGTCGTCATCGGGGTGAACCGTGAGGCGATGCGCGACCGGCTGTCCGGACGCACGCAGGTGAAGGCCCATGAACTTGCGGCGTTGGCGGCGTTCCTTCAGGTCGACATCAGCGAGTTCTTCGCCGTTGGCGCCGACCACTGATGAAGTCCGGGTGGGTGGTGCCCGACGATGAGGTCGAGGTCCACTTCGTTACATCGGGTGGACCGGGTGGGCAACATGCCAACAGATCCAACACCAAGGTCGACGCTGTGTTCCGGCCGGCGGATTCCGAAACGATGCCGGATCACCTGCGTGAGCGGGTCCTGGCCAAGCTCGGTCCGGTGGTGAGGGTTGCCGTCGACGATGAGCGATCGCAGTATCGCAACCGGGTGTTGGCCGTGGAGAGAATTCGGGAGAAGGTTCGTAAGGCGGGTTTCGTGGAGCGCAAACGTCGCCCCACGAAACCGACGCGCGGAAGTCAGAGACGGCGAGTCGACGGGAAGAAGCGCCGGGGCCAAACCAAGAGTCTGCGCCGCAGACCCACCGCCGACGACTGACCTTCCCGCGGGTGAGGGTGGTGGCGAGGAGTCGGCCTGTAGGCGGGATTCTGTTCCGGGGACCGTTTCCGGTATCCCCATCGGTGACCATCCATCTTTGCGGTCTACCTGGGAGTGTCCACGGACGGACCGCCCTCTCCCTGCTTGACCTTGCTCCGGGTGGGGTTTACCGAGCCGCCCCGGTCGCCCGGGGCGCTGGTGCGCTCTTACCGCACCGTTTCACCCTTACCGAACGTCCCTTTCGGGCCGCCTGGCGGTCTATTTTCTGTGGCACTTTCCTGCGAGTCACCTCGACTGGCTTGGCCAGCACCCTGTCCTGCGGAGTCCCGACCTTCCTCGACCCACAGAGTGGGCCGCGGTCACCTGGTCGGCTCCCCGCCACCGCTGTCAAGTGTGCCGCGTCGAGCGCCGAACCATGCACCGATCACACCGATCGATGCCGCCAACAGCGCATTGAACACCAGCGCGCCGATCGACACGCCCCGGCCGTCGGAGAGTCTTCGGACCACTCCGAAGGTCTGAAGGATCACGAATGCCGTGACCGTGGACGCGGCTCCGTGCACGAATGCTGTGGAGGGATGCTGACGGCCCTCGGAGTGCGCCTTCCTGTATTTTTCCGGCATGAGGTCCAGGAGCGCCACTC
>CAZDYO010000591.1:0-1710 GCA_964509555.1 uncultured Acidimicrobiales bacterium | reverse complement strand
GGGGGGGGGGGGGGGGACACTCTCCACATAGCGCCAACCCCTTTCCCTCCCCGCCGCATCTCGCCGGGGTTGCCGTCGGGCACGGCCAGCACCAAATGGTTGCGGGCGATGACGATCGGTGTGCCGGCCACGGAACCATCCGCCACCGCCTGGTCCATCGTGGAACGACTGGCGGTGATCACCATGTCGGCGTTCGAACCTTCGCGGAGCTGGGTGACGAGCGAGTTGCTTCCGGCGAAACTGAAGTTGAGCGTTGACGACGAGGTCGGACCGGCCAGGCCGAGCTTGCCGTTGGAGAAGACATCGACCATCGAGGACGGAGCGAGAACGATGATTTCGTCGGGCGAGCCGGAACTTGCCGCGCACGCTGATGAGATCGCGGCGACAGCCACGAGGATGGCGATCAGCCGATTCATTCGGAGCGCTCGATGATCACGTTGGTCGACTTGATCGACGCGACGGCCCTCACGCCGGGTTTGAGCCCCAGGTCGTCGACCGCTTCCGCGGAGATCAGCGAGACGATCCGGTGGGGGCCGGCCTGGATCTCAACCTGGGCCATCACCGTGTCGCGGGTGACCTTGGTGACCAACCCGGGGAAACGGTTCCGGGCCGAAACCGACCGCGGGTGGTCGTCGGGGTTGTCGGCGATCTCGGTCGCGAACCTGGCCAGCTCGCGGCCGTCGAATCTCCGCTGCCCTCCTTGGGTGCGTTCGGCGATGAGACGGCCGCTGTCGGCCCATCGCCTGACGGTGTCGGTGCTAACACCTAGCATTTGGGCAACTTCTCCCATTCGAAACGAGCTCATACAAGCAAATTAGCCAAAATAGGGCGCAAAAGCGATTATTGTGTCATGGGTGGGCTGCCGGGTCTGCCGCTGAGGTCCACCGCGGGTGCCCCGCCCGGTCGTAGTTTCTGGCCATGTCAACCTTGCTGGCTCAGGCCACCACCACCGATGTCACTGACGTTTGCGGGATCGCGGGCTCGTCCTACATCTGCGAGAAGGTCTACGGCTGGACCAACAACGATTTCCTCGCCAAGGCCGCGGAATGGCTGGTCGACAAGCCGATCAGGATCCTGCTGATAGTGATCGTTGCCTGGTTCATCTCGCGGGTCTCCCAACGCACCATCGCCAGGTTCGCTGCCGGTGTCGCCGAGACCCCGGCCGACAGCCGACTTCGCTCGCTACGGGCCAGTGGCCCCGGTCGGTTGCTCATCGAGGAACGAGAGTCGTTGCGGGCCAAGGCCCGGGCGGAGACCATCGGGCTCGTTCTTCGAAGCATCGCCACCGCCCTGATCTGGTCCTTCACGGCGCTTCTGGTGCTCGGCCAGCTCAATATCGACCTGGCGCCTCTCATCGCCGGCGCCGGAATCGGAGGTTTCGCCCTTGGTTTCGGGGCCCAGTCGGTGGTGAAGGATTTCCTGTCGGGACTGTTCATGTTGATCGAGGATCAATACGGGGTGGGCGACGTGATCGACGCCGGTGCGGCCACCGGCACGGTCGAGAAAGTAACTCTCAGATCCACCACAATCCGCGATGTCAAGGGCACCGTGTGGCACATCCCCAACGGTGAGATCAGCCGGGTCGGCAACTACTCACAGCTCTGGTCGCGTGCCCTGATCGACATCGAGGTCAGCTACGACACCGACCTGCGCATCGCCCAGGGGGTGATCCAGCGGGTCGCCGACGAGTTCTGGAACGATCCCGAGTGG
>CAZDYO010000590.1:0-1712 GCA_964509555.1 uncultured Acidimicrobiales bacterium | reverse complement strand
ATCGGGCCAACTCGACCGACCGCATCGCCGGCTTGGGGCAGCCGGTGGCGGTCATCTCGAGAAGTTCGTCGAATGAGATGGTTGACATGCGCCGGGCCTCGCCCACCAATCGGGGGTCGGTGGTGAACACCCCGGGCACATCGGTGTAGAGCTCGCACGAATCGGCACCGAGGGCATGGGCCAACGCCACCGCGGTGGTGTCGGATCCGCCCCGGCCGAAGAAGGTGACGTCGTGGTCGGTCGACACACCCTGCGACCCACCGACCACCGGCACCCGGCCGGCATCGATCGCCTCGCGGATCCGCTGGGGACGGACGTCGAGGATCTTGGCGTTGCGATGTGATGTGTCGGTCAGGAACCCCGCTTGGCTACCGGTGAACGAATGCGACTCGATGCCCCTGTCGGCCAGCGCCATCGACATGAGCGCGCATGCCTTTCGTTCGCCTCCGGTGATGAGCATGTCCATCTCGCGCCCGGGCTTGGTCTTCGAGACCGCGTCGGCGAGTCGCAGGAGTTCGTCGGTCTCCTTGCCCATGGCCGACACCACGAGCACCACTTGGTCGCCGCGTTTGCGACATCGCACAACATGGTCGGCAACCTCGCGGATCCTGTCCGGGTCGCCCACGGAGGTGCCACCGAATTTCTGAACTACCAAAGCCACTTCGGCAGGCTATCCCGACCGCATCATGCGACGACCGCCTATTTCGCCACAAACAACTCGATGCTCCGATCGCCCGCGGCCCTGGGTTCCCCGACAACGACCCGGTCGACCCGCCCGATCAAAGTCGCGGACCGATCGAGTATCCCCTCGACCGCATCGCGAGAAGTTTCGGCCGGGATCTCGATCAACCCCGCCAAGTGGACAGTGTCGGCAAACAGGGCGACACCCACCATCGAGAGCCGACCGTCGAGCATCAACAGCGCATCGCCCAGCCGTCGCCCGGCTGCCCCCTGCCCGGCCAGACACGCCGTCATCGCTTCGACGGTGGTCCCGTCGGCCCATTCAGCGAGCCGTACCCATTCGGGTTTCGCATTGGATCGACGCAACCCGGATGTCCGCAGACGCCGAACCAACGACCTGCTGTCGACGGCTTCCGCTCCGTTCATCAGCGCACGTTGGCGGTCGATCTCGTCGATGTCGTAATGATCGCCCTGAAATCCCAGTCGCCGTTTGCCGATTCGCCTTGCGGCCTCGTGAAGTTCATCGTAGGAATCATCGCTCACCAGGTGTGCCCAGCGACGACCCCGCCACAGCCATCTCGCCTCATCCACCAATACCGTCATCGGGCCGACGGTAGTTGAATGACGAACCCATGGCCCACCGTTCGGTCACGGACCGTCAGGCGTGGCAGACTCCTACGGTGATCGGAACCGGGATCGACGAGGTGTCTTTGAGCGTGCCCGCTCACATCGCCTATGCCCGAATCGTCAGGCTCGCGGCCGCGTCGCTGGCCGTCAACCAGGGGATGAGTTTCGGCGAGATCGACGATCTGCGAAGCGTGGTCGACGAGGCGGTTGATCTGCTCCTCGAAGTCGACGGCGGCTCCGACAGCGACACCCTCGACTTCGACTACCGGTTCTCCGCCGGAAAGTTCGAGATTGAGGCCAGACGTACCGGCGACGGTGTCCTTCGTCGCGAGAAAATCAAGGACTTCATCGACAACTACGCGACGCTGATCGACGGGTTCGATGTGAGCGACATCGATCGCTGG
>CAZDYO010000589.1:0-1718 GCA_964509555.1 uncultured Acidimicrobiales bacterium | reverse complement strand
TTCCACCCCACAATCTTGAAGCTGAAGAGTCGTTGCTGGGGGCCATGCTGCTTTCGCGCGACGCCATCGCCGATGCCGTGGAGACCGCCCGGACCGAACATTTTTACCGTCCGGCCCACGCCCACATTTTCGAAGCCATTTCGAGCCTCTACGCGGCCGGTGATCCCGCCGACCCGGTCACGGTGGCCGAGGAACTCGACCACGCCGGCGTTCTCGAATCGGTGGGAGGCGTCGACGCACTTCTGGCCTTGCAGGTCAACACACCCGCGATATCGAACGCGTCGAAATACGCCCAGATCGTGGCCGAGCGCTACACGTTGCGCCGATTGATAACGGTGGGCGGAGAGATCGCCGAGGTCGGATACAGCCTTCCCGACGATGTCACGCGGGCGGTCGACGAAGCCGAGAACATGATGTTCCAGGTCGCCCAGGGCCGCGTCGCCGACACCATGGGTGAGATCCGAGACCTGCTCGACGCCACCCTCGACCGGTTGGAGCAGCTATACGAAAACGGCCAGGGAATCACCGGAACTCCCACCGGATTCATTGATCTGGACGAACTCCTGTCGGGCCTTCAACCCAACGCCTTGATCATCGTGGGTGCTCGTCCGGCAATGGGCAAGACCGCGTTCGCTCTCAACATGGCTGCCCATGCCGCGGTTCGGGAGTCGAAAGCCGTGTTGGTGTTCAGCCTCGAAATGGGTCATCTCGAGTTGAGCCAGCGCCTGTTGTGTTCCGAAGCCAGTGTCGATGCCAAGAACATGCGTGACGGCAAGCTCAGCGAGGACGACTGGACCCGCATCTCCAACGGGATCGGCAGATTGGCAGAATCGAAGATCTGGATCGACGACAACCCCAATCTCACGATCATGGAGATCAGGTCGAAGGCCCGCCGACTCAAGAGTCGAGTGGGCGATCTCGGCATGGTCGTGGTCGACTACATCCAACTGATGACCGGTCGCGCCAGCGCCGAGAATCGCCAGGTTGAGGTGGCCGAAATATCCCGCGGTCTCAAGATCCTGGCTCGTGAACTCGAATGTCCGGTAGTGGGTTTGTCGCAGCTTTCGAGAAATCTCGAGATGAGGGCCGACAAGCGTCCGATGCTGGCCGATCTCCGCGAGTCGGGTTCGATCGAACAGGATGCCGATGTCGTGATGTTTCTCTACCGCGATGAAGTCTACAACCCGGGCACCGACAGTGAAGGCATCGCCGAGGTGATCGTGGCCAAGCATCGCAACGGTCCCACCGGAACCATTCAGCTGGGATTCGTTCCGAGGTTCACGTCGTTCAGAAACCTCACTCGCAGGGCCGACATCTGACGACCATCCACCAGGGCGGGTGAACCCCCGCCATGGGTCAGGTCAAACGGGTGGGCAGCGAGAACAGGCTTCCCTGCACCAGATCCACACCAGCAGAAATGACCGATGTCAACTGCTCGAGGGTGTCGACGGACTTGGCCACCACCTGGTAACCGTCGAGATGAAGCGAGAACACCGTCGACATGAGAATCTCGGCCGCGGGTCCGCTGTCCGAGTGAGTGGCCAGGGCCTGATCGAGCTTCACGATCGACCCGAACGGCAGCCAGGAAGAGTCGAGTGCGGTGGCTGAAGCTCGACCCTGGTGGTCGTCGATCGCGATCGTGGCTCCGGCAGCGGTCAACGGGTCAAGGCACCCAACCGCCCGCTGGCATGAATCCGATCCCATGCGGTCGGGTACGG
>CAZDYO010000588.1:0-1732 GCA_964509555.1 uncultured Acidimicrobiales bacterium | reverse complement strand
CCGGGGGCGAAGATCACGCCGTGGTTGGCGATGGCCAGCAGTCCGTCTTCGCGTATCGAGTTGGCGAAGTACTTGGCGATGTGGGTGGCGAACTGGTTGGTGGGCTCGTGGCCGTAGAACCAGGTGGGAACGGCCAGGCTTTCGCCGCCGTAGGCGAACGTGTCGCACACGTCGAGCCCGGCGGTGAGGTAGGGGTCGGTGTCGGCGAAGTCCGTCGCGATCGAGAGGCGGGCGATGGCGTCGTCGACCGCAGTGTCGGGCCTCGTCGACAGCCATGCACCGAGATTGGCGGCCTCCATCGCTCCCGGGCCGCCACCGGTGGCCACGTGGTAACCGGCCTCGGCCAGCATCCATCCGAGTTCGGTCACGGTCCGGTAGGTGGCGTCGGTGCGGGTGAGGCCGTGGCCGCCCATGATCGCCACCACGCGGGGTTGGGAGTCGAGGTGGTCGCGTAGGGCGTCGTCGATGGCGTGGTCGTGAAGCCGTCGGGCCAGCGCATGGATCACCGGAAGATGCGAACCCCGCGGGTGTTGCGCCGCCCACCGGTAAATGCGGGTGTCGAGAGCCTGCTCGAAGGTGTGGCGGCCGGTCGTGTCGCCCGGCACCCAACCCTGCAGGAGTTCGCGCTGGCGGTAGAGGCACGGCCGATAAGGATCGAACGGCAGGTCCGGCAGCCGCGGGAACACCACGCCGCCAACATCGTGCACGTGACGCAGCGCAGCATCGGTGAGGGCGGCACCGAGAAAGGTGGCACCCGAGCAGCTGGTGGCGACGATGGCATTGGTTCGATCGCACAGGTCGAGCCCCTGGATCACGACGTCGTCGAGGTTGCCGTGGGTGGTGATCTGGTAGTCGAACTCGGCCAGCGAATGGATCTCACGCATGCGCCGACAGTAGGCGGCGGCGGTGGGTTGCGTGCATGCGGTCTAGTGTCGACACATGAGCGAGAGCATCCGCATAATCGACCCGCACGTCCACATATGGGATCCCCGCACGACACCGCGGGCGGCGAGCCCGCTGGTGAAGCTGCTCGGCCGCTGGCCCGGGGTTCTCGACAAGTCGGTCAAGCTTCTGATGCCCGGTCCGCTGGTCGACTTCGTCGGCGATTCCCGCTATGTGGTCAGCGCCCACATGCCGTCCGACTACCACCGCGACACCGGCAAGTACGACGTGGCCGGCTACGTCCACGTCGAGGCCGGATGGGAGGCCAAGGGGCCGATGGGTCCGGTCGGCGAGACCAAATGGGTCGATGCCCTCGACGACCCGCCATTGGCGCTCGTGGCTCACGCCGATCTGAGCGACTCGGCCAACCTCGCAGCGGTGCTCGACGCCCACGCTGCGGCCAGCAACCGATTCGTGGGGGTGCGCGACATGATGGCCGCCCATCCAAGCAAGAAGATCCACGACTGGGCCGAGTCCACCGCCGTCTTGACCTCGCCCGAGTTCGAGGCCGGCCTGCGCACGGTGGGCGAGCGGGATCTCAGTTTCGATGCCTGGGTCTACTCCAACCAACTGCGAGACCTGTCCCGTCTCGCCGTGCGGGTTCCCGACACGCGGATGGTTCTCGACCATATGGGCACTCCGATCGCGCTCGCCGGCGAGTTCGGTGGCCTGGGGCAGACGCCCCAGCAACGCGACGCCATCCGCCGCGACTGGTACGAAGACCTCGCCCGTCTGGCCGAGAACCCCAATGTGTGGGTGAAGTTGAGCGGCCTACTGATGTGCAACCTGG
>CAZDYO010000587.1:0-1754 GCA_964509555.1 uncultured Acidimicrobiales bacterium | reverse complement strand
GAGCATCCCCAACACAACGAATCGGCGGGCTTCGTCGAAGGTGGATTCCAGGGCTTTGGCGAGCACCTCGGCGCCGGGTGGATTGTGGGCGACATCGAGAACCACGAGTGGGTTACGCGACACGATCTCCATACGACCCGGCATTGTCGGTGAGCCGAACGCCTCGGCCACCACGTCGTCGGGGATGCGGCTGTCGAAAAACTCCTCCACGGCCACCAACGCGAGAGCGGCATTATCTGACTGGTGATGACCGTGCATCGCCAGGAACAGTTCGCTGTACCGGCCCCGGGGAGTACGAACATCGATCATGCGTCCACCCACGGCCAGGGTGTCGTCGACCACCTCGAAGTCGATCCCCCGCTCGATCATGGCCGCGGGCTTCTCCCGTTCGAAGACCGAGACCACTTCCGGGTCTTGTTCCCCCATGACGAGCACCGTGGACGGCTCGATGATGCCGGCCTTCTCCCGTGCGATCTCTTGTCGCCACTCGCCGGCTCCGTCGGTGTGGTCGAAGCCCACGTTGGTGACCACGGCGATCTGGGCGTGGGCGACGTTGGTGGCGTCATACCGGCCGAGGAGACCAACCTCCAGCACGACGATATCGACCGCCTCATTGGCGAAGTGCGAGAGAGCAGCGGCGGTCATGGTTTCGAACCAGCTCAAGCCCTGACCTCCGATGGACTCGGAAGCCGCGGCGACGCTGGTTATCGCCGACGCGAGGTCGCTGTCGCTGATCGGCTCTCCTCCAACACGTATGCGCTCGTTGATCGACTCGAGATGAGGACTGGTGAAGGTGCCCACCCGCAGCCCCATCGCAGCGAGCAGGGCCTCAATCATCCCGGCTGTCGAGCCCTTCCCGTTGGTACCGGTGAGATGAATCACCGGGTACGAGTCCTGGGGATCGGCCAAGCAGGCCATGGCCGACCTCATCGGGCCGAGTGACAGGCCATCGATTCGGCCGGCCCTGGGGATCACCTCATGGTTGATGAGGGCATGCAGATATTCGAGTGCCTCGCGATGGTCCAACTCGAGTATCCGATCTCGATCAGCTGGCGCGACGCTCGTCGACGTCGTCCCGAGAAATCATCTCGGGGCGCACACCATCAAGAACCGAGTCGGCATCGACCCGAACCTTGGCCAGGTCGTCGCGCCCCGGAATGTCGAACATGACATCAAGAAGGACCGACTCGATGATTGCCCGCAATCCACGGGCACCCGTGCCCCTCTTGATGGCCAGATCGGCGATGGCGTGGAGAGCTTCGTTCGTGAACTCGAGTTCGACATCTTCGAAGTCGAACATCTTCGCGTATTGCTTCACCAGTGCGTTACGGGGTGCGGTGAGGATCTCGACGAGTGCGTCGTGCTCGAGGCTGCTCACCGCGCCCACCACCGGGAGCCGTCCGACGAACTCGGGAATCAGACCGAACTTGGTGAGGTCCTCCGGAAGTACCTCGCTGAACAGCGCACCCAGGTCCTTGTCTTCGGGGCGACGGATGTCGGCCCCGAATCCCACGCCGCTGCTACCGGACCGGTCTTCGACGATCTTTTCGATGCCGGCGAAGGCTCCACCGCAGATGAAGAGGATGTTGGTGGTGTCGATCTGTATGAATTCCTGGTGGGGATGCTTACGGCCGCCCTGAGGGGGAACGGCTGCCGAGGTTCCCTCGAGGATCTTCAGGAGCGCCTGCTGCACGCCTTCACCCGATACATCTCTGGTTATCGACGGGTTTTCGCTCTTGCGGGCCACCTTGTCG
>CAZDYO010000586.1:0-1761 GCA_964509555.1 uncultured Acidimicrobiales bacterium | reverse complement strand
AGAAGAAGTCTCCGACGGCACGCGATCAGCCAAGCGACAGTTGTGGCCTCACGACGGGCGCGGCCCGTCGCCAAGTGACCAGCGGTGTCGCCGACTTCCGACCTGAGCAGGGAATCTCGATTGTTGTAGACGTCGCCGATCGAAGGATCCCACTCGATCTCTGATGCCGGTATGGATCCGAGCCGGCGGAGTGCGTCGACCAGTATTCGGGCCTCGCCGTCCTTGATGACAGAACCCCTGGCCAGCGCGGTGACATGGGCAATGTCGACGAAGGTGAGTTCCGGATGGAGCACTTCGGCTGCGTCGAGTTCGGCACCGAATGCCGCCAGGGCCATGTCGGTCGAGGGGGGCGCGGTGAGGCGGCTGCCCAGCCCGAGATAAGCGGGTTCGGACGACTCTGATTGTTGATCGGGCGTCGACATCGGAGCTGAGGTTATGCCAGCTTGGCCCCATCACGACCCATCGGAGAGTAGGACCTCTTCGGCGCTACGCTGACGGCCGTTGGGCGAGAGAGCCGATCCACCGGGAAGACCATGACTGATGATGTGTTGGCGGCCATACGGTCGGTGAGCGACAAGGCCCTTCAGGAGATCTCGCCCGAGCGGGCGGAACCGGTGGCAACACTCGCTCCGAGCGAGTTGGTCTTGCTGGACGCTTTGGCCGCGCGCGTCGATCCCGGCGGGGTTGACCTCTCAGGTGCGAAGCTGCGCAACACCCGGCGCGCCCTGTTGAGACTCATTCGACCATCGACCGAGGCCCAGTGGGCGTTCAACACCGATGTCCACCGTGCGCTGTCGCAGGCGATGACCGCCATCAGAGCCGAACGGGCTGGGCTTGATTCCGTGCGTGCCGGGTTGGCATCCATCGAAATCGTCACCGAGAGCACCGGCACCCGGGTTGTTGAATTGGAGGATGCCGTCAACGACAGGCCAACCAGGTCGGACTTCGAGTCGCTGACCGGGCTTCTGGACCATCTGGGGTCGACGGCATCGAACCAGGTCCTGGAAGCCGAGAGCCGCACGATGGCAGCCCTCGCCGAATTGCGCGGGAGAGTCGACCAACAAGCCGATCGGATCGACGGCTTGGCGGGCTCTGTGGCGAAACTGGCCGCGGCGGTCGAGCGTTCCCAGGGCGAGCTGGCGCGCCACCGCGCCGTCGTCGACCTCGCCCTGCGGGAATTGCGGGCGAGCGCGCCGTCTGAGGGCCCCGACATCGCCGCCGTCACCCGTCCACTCGACGAGAGCTACGACCAGTTCTACGACGACTTCGAGTCGGCCTTCCGGGGCACCCGCGAGCAGGTGCTGGCGCGTCAACGCGAATACGTGGGTCTGGTTACCGACCTGCCCGGTCCGGTGCTCGACATCGGCCCAGGCCGTGGAGAATGGCTCGAGTTGCTGCGTGAAGCGGGCATTCAGGCCTCGGGGGTCGACACCAACGCCGAGTTCGTGTCCGGTTGCACCGCCCGCGGACTCGATGTGGTCCATGCCGACGCTTTCCAACATCTCAAAGAAATCCCCGAGGCTTCGCTCGGCGCCATCACCGCCTTTCAGGTGGTGGAGCATCTGCCTTTCGAGGTGCTGGTTGATCTGCTCGGGCTCTGTCTGGTGGCGCTGCGCCCCGGTGGAGTGCTGATCCTGGAAACCCCCAACCCGTCGAATCTCAAGGTGGGGGCGATGACCTTCTGGAACGACCCGTCCCACGTCCACCCGCTACCACCCCACATGCTCGAATTCCTTGTGAAGTGGCGTGGCTTTGTCGACA
>CAZDYO010000585.1:0-1765 GCA_964509555.1 uncultured Acidimicrobiales bacterium | reverse complement strand
GAAGGCCTCCCTGGTGGCATCGATGTTTCGCTGCGTGAAGACCGCCTCACGTGTGGTCTCGTTGGGCTGCACCTGGAAACGCTGCACGAAGGCCGGGTAAATACCGCCGACCACGATGGCCACGAATGCCCAAAGCCCCACTGCCAACGCCGGCAACACCCAGCCCCGTCGCCGAATGTTGATCACCAGCAGCACCACCGCGAACAACGAGATCAGCATCAGCAGGTTGATGGCGGGCAGTTGCGCCTTGACATCGGTGTAGAGAGCCCCGTCGACAACACCGCGATGGGACACGGTGAGTTCGTATCGGGCCAACCAGTAGTCGGCGGCCTTGATCAGGGCCAACGCCGCGAGTATCGCCGACATGTGAACCTTCACGCCCGGAATGACGCGCTCGCGGCCCACCACCTGAATCCGTATACCGCCGTTCAGATAGTGGGAGATCACCGTGATTATGAAAATGATCACGAGCGCAGCGAACGCCCAACCGACCACAAAACTCAGGAACGGCAGCCGGAAAATGTAGAACCCCAGGTCCTTGTGGAACTGGGGGTCCTTGATTCCGAAGTCCTTGCTGTTGACGAACAGCAACCAGGATTCCCACTGGCTACTAACCCCGGCGGCGGCAACCAGCGCGAACAGGGCCGAGGCCGCGGTGCGGATGGCCTGATTGTGGCCGTCGACCACCTCGTGGTATCGAGCCAGCAGCTCTTCCTCTGGCCCGGGCGCACGAAATGACGGGGCCATGCGATCTGAGATCAACAAGTTGACCCACATCAGGACGAAGAACACACCGGCGAAGATCAGCGTGAGAACCACCTTGGCCCCCAAGACTCCCCGCCACACGGACGTGAATCCGAGCGAATGGAACCACAGGTAGTCGGTGTAGAAGCTGGCTATCCCGCGGAGGGATGTGAGCAGGACAAAGAAGGCCACAACCGCCACGACGAGTACAACTCGCCCGCGAGTGCCGAACCGGCCTTGCCTACGGGGCGCGTGATCATCGACTGCATGCATCAGAACCTGACCTTATCGGCACTCTTCAACTTGTGACCGGCACCAGTCGACAGGTGCAGGCAACATGGACCGGGGGTTGGAGGTCGCCGGTGGGGAACGGTTGGCCGGCGTCGACCGCTCCGGCCAACGCGTTGTCGGCGCAATCGGGGCCGCAGGGACCATCGGGATCCACGACCCAGCGCACCATTCCCGGCGAGGACGCCATGACGATCGCGGCGTCGACCGCCACCACGGCAGAAGCCACGGCCTCGGGAACCCGCCTCGATCGGGACTCGCGGTAGATGGCCCGCACGGCATCGGTCATCTCGGAAGCGTCGGGCTCGTCTCCATCGTCGCTGCGCTTGACGAAGCCCGAGAGTCGATGCCGGATCGGTTCGATCGCGATCGCCACCACCTGATCGAGGGCCGACGAAAGATCGGCCGAGTCGGAGTCGCAGACGGCGTCGACATACGTCTCAAACACGGGGCGAACGGCATCCATGTACAACGCAAGATGAGCAGGCTCGTCGTCGAGCAACTCGCGCAGGGCCTCGGCGCCGTTGCGTCTGATGCCATCGAGCAATGAGCCCTGTTCGTCGACGACCACTTTCTTGAGGGCGCGTGCGGCATCGGTGATGCAGCCCTGCCGGGCGAGATCAACGACAGGTTCGGGCTCAACGACCTCAACGACCTCGACGACCTCAACGACCTCGGACTCGGGTTCGGGTTCGGGTTCGGGCTCGGGATCGGGATCGGGATCGGCGACATC
>CAZDYO010000584.1:0-1770 GCA_964509555.1 uncultured Acidimicrobiales bacterium | reverse complement strand
CGACCCATGTCGGATTTCGATGATCGCCAATGACGGAATCCGGTGATCGCTCACAAACGCAGCGCCTCCCGGTGCCGGTGCCCTCTGATGAGGAGGCCGAGATCAGGGCGTGGTTACGGGCCTTCTCGAGGCGCCGTCCTCGGTGGGGGTGGCGTCGCGCCGCGAAAGGGCTACGCGATGAAGGCCATCAGATCAACGACAAACGGGTGCGCCGGCTATGGCGTGAGGAAGGCTTACGGGTGCCTCAACGCAAGCGTAAGAAGCGCCTGGTCGGGATTGGTGTGGCGGTCGGGGCGATGGTCCCGATCTGCCCGAACGCACTGTGGGCCATGGATTTCCAGTTCGACACGACTGCCGATGGGCGCACGATCAAGATGCTCAACATCATCGACGAGTACACCCGCGAGTGCATCGCCATCGTGGTCGACCGGAGCATCGACGCCGACTATGTAGTCGCCGTGTTGGATCGGCTCTGCGTTGAACGCGGCACCGCCCCAGCGTTTGTCCGCTTCGACAACGGGCCCGAATTCGTATCGCAAGCCATCGCTGATTGGTGCCAGTTCTGCCACGTCGACGCCGTGTTCATCGACCCAGGATCGCCCTGGCAGAACGCCTGGATCGAATCGTTCAACGGACGGCTCCGAGACGAACTCTTGAACCTCTGGCACTTCGACAGCCTGCTCGAAGCACGAGTGATCATCGAAGACCACCGCAACGACTACAACCAACACCGGCCCCACTCATCGCTGGGCCAACATACCCCTACCCAATACGCCCTAAACTGGGCCAACCGAAACCAGAAACAACTCTCATAACAACTGGACCATCAAACGGGTCCCGCTCAGCACCCCCGTCCTGCTCTACGCCTCCATGACCGACAGTCCGACCAATCCCATCGTCACGTGGACAGCGACCTACATCCGCTACGTCACCTCCCGTGGTGGCGGCCACCCGGATCGCACGAAGTACCGGCCCAAGTCGTGCCGAGAAGAGGACGAGAAGGGCGACTGGGCGGGCTTCTATGAAGTTGCCGACCTCACCAGGCTCGACGCGGACGACGCCATCGGGATTTCGTCGCTGCGGTCACGAGACGGCAAGCCGTACGCGTCGAACTTCATCCCCAGGGGCCCGATCATCATCGGGGGCTAACGGCGCCTGGGTAGCGCCCTTCCGTGCGCGTCGGGATCTCGGCCCCGGCCAGGTATTGAGCGGGACTCAGCGATGGTCGAACGCCGCGAGCCAGACCTCTCAACCGACCGCGTCGCGCAGTTCCCCAAGTTGGTACGACTCGATCTCATCGACGGCCCACTGCTTGACCTCAGGAGAGCGCTCCCACCCATTAGAGGATCGACACCACTCTCAAATCTGCAGAGCCCCGTTGACATATATCGCTCCTGCGGGCTATAGGAAGGGATGGTGTTTTTTAAGTTGGCAACGTACGGAGTCAAGGCCATCACCCAAGTATCCGAGTCGATCGCCAAGACGGATACATACAAAGAGGTGCGAGAGGACTTGGGACGAAGGGCTGACCAGCGGAAAATCGAACGCGACAAGCGAAGAGCCAGGACCGCTCCCGAGAGAGCCTCGCATCGGGAGAAGCTTGCTCGGGCCTACATCACCGCGGGGTGGACGGGGGACGACGATCTCAAGGGGAAATTGTTGGCAGCGTTAATGGTTGAAAAGGCGGAACATTTCCGCGAGGACGATATTTATGAGGCGCTTCGGAATTCAGCGGGGTGTGATGGTGGCGAGTAGGTCCCAGTTGGGTCG
>CAZDYO010000583.1:0-1776 GCA_964509555.1 uncultured Acidimicrobiales bacterium | reverse complement strand
GACGCTACGCCTCAACAGCCCAACGACCGCTACCCACATACAAGTCGGAACATCATTGATCGGTATCGAACCACAGGGGTTCGTCGATGCGTGGGCACCGCTGTTCTTCTTTGCTCTCCTCTTCGGGCTGTCGATGGATTACCAACTCTTCCTGCTCGCTGCCATCAAGGAGCGCCACGACGCCACCGGCGACGCCAAGCTCGCAGTGAGGGAAGGCGTGGCACGGACCGGCCGTCCCATAACCAACGCGGCTCTCATCATGATCGTGGTGTTCGTGGCCTTCGGGGTGACCGGGCCGATTCCACCCACCGAACTCGGTGTCACACTCGCGCTCGCCGTGTTGCTCGATGCCACCATCATCAGGATGATGCTGGTGCCGTCGCTGCTGGCAATGCTCGGCGAGCGAGCCTGGGCGCTGCCCGGCTGGCTCGACAGGCGTCTGCCCCACGTCGATTTCAGCCACTGAGCCCGGCATTTGGCGCGGGTTCAGCCCATGTGGGTGGTGTGGGTCGATTCTATGACCATTACCACACGTTCATCGCCAGTCTGGTGGTAGGGGTACTCGTCGAGGCCCATGTACTTCTGCGCCATGGAGTTGATGAACGCCAGTGACGAATCGTCCCGCACCTCTTTCACCCGACCGCGGATTTCCAAGTAGCGGTAGGAATTGTCAGGATCGGTGGCCGACATCGCAACGTTGGGGCGGGTTTGCAGATTGTGGAATTTTCGGCGCCCTCGAGTGAGGGAGAACATGAAATGCTCCCCGTCCCATCCTGCCCATACCGGCGAACTCTGTGGGGAGCCGTCAGAGCCGATTGTGGCGATGTGCCAGAAGGCCGGTTTGTCGAGGATGTCTGCGTACTCATCGGGAATGGTCATGGCACGGCCAACGTCGGCGATGCAACTGGTATTCCACATTCGGTCCATCGCTACACGCGGTGGCCGATCAGACAGTCGACAAGCGCTTCATCGCGCTGCTCCACCAGCGTTCCCTGCTTGACTGTCACGATGCGGGACGCACAGTCACGGGCCTCAACTGTGCTCATCATCGCCACTCTCACAGCGGTGCTCACCGGACCCGGTCAGACGATTGGCGTGTCGGTGTTCATCGACCATTTCGTGGACGACCTGTCTCTGAGCCGCTCGCAGGTGAGCGGCGCGTACCTCGTCGGCACGCTCGCAGGTGCAGCGCTGATGCCCAGAGTCGGTCGATTCATCGACTCTCACGGTGTGAGGCGGGCACAGGTGTACGTGGGGCTGGCGTTCGCCCTGACACTGGCCAACATGTCGATGGTGCACGGCCTGGTCTGGCTCGCGATCGGTTTCACCGGCATTCGATTCCTGGGTCAGGGCTCGTTGTCGCTGATCAGCACCGTCACAGTCTCGCTTTGGTACGAACGCAATCGCGGCGTCGCCCTGGGGATCTTCACAACCGTCTCGAGCGGGTTGATGATTCTTGCGCCGGTCGTCCTGTCGTTGGGGATCTCCACCCACGGCTGGAGGGTCACGTGGCTGATCGCCGCGGCCGTCGTGCTCGTTACCGTCGTGCCTCTCGCGTGGTTCGGTCTGACGGGTTCGCCCATGTCGCCAGCCAGCCCGGTGAGCGTCAACTCTGATCCAGCCGAGTCGCGGCCCCACAGCGATGATGTGCCCCGGCAGGTCGATCTGACTCGGGCCGAAGCGGTTCGCACGCTCTCGTTCTGGTCGCTCGCTGTGGTCACCAGCGTCACCGCGATGTTGGTCACGGCGTTCAACTTTCATCAGATCGACCTCCTG
>CAZDYO010000582.1:0-1777 GCA_964509555.1 uncultured Acidimicrobiales bacterium | reverse complement strand
AACAAACCTGTGGACGCCCTGTGGACGAATCACAGCGGTGTGATTAGCGAACATATCGGTGCCGGGAGCGCTTGTCCACCCAGGCCATTGTGACTCACAGGTAGGTGCCGTGGGAGGGTTCGGGCCGCGATCTGTCGTCGGTCTCGGTGGAGGATCGTCCGCCCGGGCCAATTGCCCCTCTCATGGTGGCCAGCTGCTGCTGGGCAGCCATCTGCTGAGCGAAGAGCATCGCCTGCATTCCCTGCACCAGGCCCTCCAGCCACCCGACCAGTTGTGCTTGGGCCACCTGAAGTTCGGGGGCCGACGGCACATCGTCGCCGGTGAAAGGCAGGACCAGACGGCCGAGTTCGTCGCGAAGGTCAGGCGACAGGGCCGAACCCAACTCCCCGACCGACTGGTCGTAGATCTCGCGCAGGCGGCCGCGGCTCGCCTCATCGAGAGTGGCCGACCTGACCTCGTCGAGCAGTTGCTTCATCATCGACCCGATCCGCATGACCTTGGCCGGATGATCGACGGTCTCGTCGATCGACTCCTCGCTTTCCGCCTCACCAACTGGTTCGGCACCGTCGAGAATCTCCGGACGGTCGGTTATCGCAGTGACTTCAACGGATTCATCTTCAGGCAACGTTTGTCCCTTGCTCGAATTGCGACTGGATCACCTCAGGATACGAAGCTGAGCATCGGCACGTTCATCTCATCTGGTGAAAGCGAACCATGTCTGCCGATCAGCTCGATCTTTCCTCCGTCGGCCGGATCAGCGAACCAAGCTGTGCCCTTGGCAACCAGCGCCACATCTCCCAGACGTGCCCGCGCTTCGGCCGATACGGTCTCGCCGAACCAGCCGTCGTCGATGATTTCATCCACCGATCTCACCCAAGCCTGCTCGCCGTGACATTCCGATGCCGCGGCGAGAAGATCTCTCTTGCGACCCGGCTCGCCGTGCAGCCATCGAAAGCGGGCCTCACCCGATTGACGGTCGATCAGCTGCTTCACCGACCGGTCGAGTTCGACCCGCCCGCCCGTGCAATCGACCTGACCATGGTCGGCGGTGACCACCAGACCCGCGCCGCGCGGCAACGACATCATCAGCTCGGTGACCAGTCGATCAACCGCCGCCAGTTCGGCCTCGTAGTGTTCGCCGAATCCGAACTCGTGGGCGATCTTGTCGATGCCGTCGTAGTAGGCGTAGACGAACGGCTCACCGGCAGCCAGGGCCCGCCGGACCTCCACCGCAAGCGTGGGCAGGGTCCGCCAGCCGCTGTGGCGCACACCACGAAGATGAGCGCTGGTGAATCCGCTCTTGGCGAACACCGCGTTCTGCACGACCACGGGTCGCTGACCGAGAAACGGCTCCACCAGTTGGAATTTCTCCGGGACGATGGTCTTGCGGGCATCGCCACGCGGTGTCGACCATCGAAGCGTGTTGAGAACCTGGCCGGCGACATCGATTCGGTACCCGACCATGCCGTGCACGCCCGGTGGCGTGCCGGTGACTATCGAAGTGAGCGCAGCGGCGGTGGTGCTGGGAGCCACCGTGGTGACGTGTCCGCCGTGAAGCTCGGCCATCACCGGGGCAATGCTGGCCCGCTCCCGCAACTGGTTCCAGCCAAGACCATCGACCACCAGCACGACAACCGATCGGGCCTCGGCAACACCGGGGGGCAAAGCATCGAAGTCCGGGGCGTTCGGATCGAGAATCGCCGGGATCAGGCCGGTGACGCAATCCGACCCGAACCGGGGAATGATGAGTTGTTCGTCTTCCACGAGTTCCTCGAAA
>CAZDYO010000581.1:0-1778 GCA_964509555.1 uncultured Acidimicrobiales bacterium | reverse complement strand
CGACATGTTCGTCGCCGCCCCCGACTCGACCATCGCCTCAACGTTCTATTCATCGTCCAACGGCGGCTACACCGCGGCCAATGAAGACGTCTGGGGCAACGTGCCGCTCTCCTACCTGAGGGCCAATCCAGACCCGTACGACGACATACCCGAGAACCGAAACGGCAAGTGGGAATTCACCTACTCCCTCGCCGACATCGGCCGCTGGCTCAAGAGCTATCCCTACGCCAACCTTGATGTGGGCACGGTCGAGGGGATTGTCATCTCGGGCGTGCCCCCATCCGGCCGGATCGACAAGGCCCTGGTCACCCTCTACGGATCCGACCGCACCCTCGAGGTCGTCAACTCGTCCGGCGATCCCTACGGCTACCGCTTTTTCCGCGCCATCCAGCTGGGGTGCCGCGCCGATTCGGGCTGCTCCGAGCCGCTCACCACCAAGATCCGGATCACTTCCTTCTTCGACGTGCCCTCCGGCAAGTGGTTCACCGATCCGATCAGATGGATCACCGAGTCAAACATCGCCTTCGGCACCGCCCCCAACCTCTACTCGCCTTTCGAACCCAACAGTCGGGCCAGCGTGGCCCTGTTCCTGTGGCGTTTCGCCGGCAAGCCCCCTGCCATCCTGCCGGGCCCGTTCACCGATGTCGCCCCCGGAGCCGACTACGAAGAAGCGGTCTCGTGGCTACTCGATGCCGGGATCACCACCGGCACATCCCCCACCGAGTTCTCGCCCGACCTCACGGTCACTCGTGGACAGGCGGCAACGTTCCTGTGGCGTTTCGCCGGACGACCCACCCCGGGGGTCGACCAGGCCTTCGCCGACGTCGATCCGAACAGGTATTACGCAACACCGATCTCCTGGATGGTGGAATGGGGTATCACCACCGGAACCAGCCCCCAGACATTCGAACCCGAGAGCCCCGTTAATCGCGCCGAGATGGCCACCTTCCTGTGGCGCCTGGCCGGCAAGCCCGAGGCCTTCGCTGCCGGAACCACGCCACCCGCAGCGATGCGAGTGCCATGACCCTCCATCGCCGGCGGTTCCTGCAGGCGGCGGCCCTGACGCCTCTTTCGGCGTTGCTCCCCCGGGTGATCGGTGCCGGCGCGTCGGCCGACGCCACCACTGGCACGCCTCTCGTCTCCCCGACCGTGATGGATGTCGACGACCTCGGTGGGTTGTCACTCAGCTGGTTCGGCCCGGAATCGATGACCACCGTCGCCACCGTCGAAGCTCTCGTGGCAGGAAACTGGACCGCAGCAAGCGAAGTTGCCTCCGATCACGGCCACGGCCCGCCCGACCCGACCGGCCGGGCACATTCCCCGGTCATCATCGTGCCCGGGGCCACCTCCTACCGCATCACTCCAGTTGCCGACGTGCCCGATCTGCGCCTCCACCGCATCTCCGGTCCGGCCAGGCAGCTCACCTCCCAGGCAGCAACAGGCCCCTACACCACCGTCTCGCCTGCTCCCGGTCTCGAGATCATCGAACGAAGCAACTGGACCGACAGGGTTCGCAAGGACACCATCGATTGTTGGCTGGGGGCCTCGGTGTTCGGTCTTGGGTGCCGGGCCGATGTTGGTCTTCGCCACGGTGTGATCCACCACACGGTCAACACCAACAACTACTCCCCCGACGACGTACCCCGCATGCTCTGGCTCATTCAGAGCTACCACATGGACACAAGAGGCTGGGACGACAGCGGCTACAACTTCGTGATCGACAGATGCGGTCGCATCTGGCACGCCCGCCAGGGCAGCAGCTACGAACCTAACAGCCG
>CAZDYO010000580.1:0-1780 GCA_964509555.1 uncultured Acidimicrobiales bacterium | reverse complement strand
CGGTTCGCTTCCACACGTAGTCGCACTTCACCAGGGAGTGTGACTTCTCGTAGAGGACTGCGGTGCGGACCTCAGCGACGCGCTCGGTGGTGAAGTCGTTGACCATCTTCAGGGTGTGGCCGGTGTCGGCCACGTCGTCGACAATCAGGACCTTCGCTCCGTCGAGTTCAACGAAATCAACGTAGGGAGGCAACATGACGGGAACAGGGAGGCGCTCGTCGACCCCGGTGTAGTACTCGACGTTCATGACGTAGATGTTCTTCACCGATAGTGCGTAACCCATCGACCCGGCGACGAACAGGCCGCCGCGGGCGATCGACAGGATCATTTCCGGTCGGTAGCCGTCATCGCCGACGATCTGTGAGAGTGATCGGACTGCTGTGCCGTATGTGGCCCAGTCAAGGATTTCGCGCTCTTCGCTCATTCGTGCACCGTACCCGGAACTCCGTGGGCCGCACCCGGTTTGGTCCAGCAGGGTCGACCTGTTCTCAGCCCCGACCGTCGAGAAGCCCGGCGACGAGGGCCGCCACCTCACTTCGTTCTGAACGGTTCAGGGTTATGTGGCCGAACAGCGGATGGCCACGAAGATGGTCGATCACCGCTCCGATCCCGTCGTGACGGCCCACCCGGAGGTTGTCGCGTTGGGCGACGTCGTGGGTCATCACGACCTTGCTGTTCGCCCCGATGCGGGTCAGGGCCGTGAGCAGCACATTGCGTTCGAGATTCTGGGCCTCGTCGATGATGATGAACGCATCGGTGATCGATCGGCCACGGATGTGGGTGAGGGGCAGAACCTCGAGGAGTTGTCGTCGAATCACCTCGTCGATCACGGCATGCCCGGCAATCGACTCGAGCGCATCAGCCACCGCCGCCGCCCACGGTGACATTTTTTCGCTCTCGCTGCCCGGTAGAAAGCCGAGCTCCTGACCACCGACCGCGTAAAGAGGTCGGAACACGATCACCTTGGAGTGGTTCTGCCGTTCGAGCACCGAGTCGAGGGCCGCGGCGAGCGCCAACACGCTCTTGCCGGTGCCGGCCCGTCCGCCCAAGGAGACGATACCGACGGTGTCGTCGGTGAGAAGATCGAGGGCGATGTGTTGTTCGCGCGAGCGGGCTCTCACATCGAACACGGCTCGTTCCACGATGCGGTGGACACACTTGTCGGCCCGCACCCGCCCGAGACCGGACTGGGATCCGGCCACCAGGGCCACACCGGTGTTGATCGGTAGGTCCCGGGTCTCGGCGAGGTCGACAGTGTTGAACTCGTAGAGGTCGTCGATCACCGAGCCCTCGACCATCAGGTCGGTGCATCCGGTCCACGAGTCGTCGGAGACCTCGGTGTCGCGGAACTCGACGGCATCGATGCCGATCACGCCGGCTTTCAGCCTGAGGGGAAGATCCTTCGAGACCAGAACGACATCGACTCCGTCGGAGCTGAGGTTGTGGGCCACGGTGAGGATTCGGTGGTCGTTGGAGTCGTGGCGCAGGGCAGCCGGCAGATGGTCGGTGGTGGTGTGGTTGATCTCGACACGCAACGTGCCCCCGGAATCATTGACCGGAAGGGCGGCCAACAGGGAGCCGTGACGCTCCCTCAGCTCCTCCAGCGCCCGCAGTGCGGAGCGGGCCGCCCAACCCAGTTCCGGGTGGTGGCGTTTGCCCTCCAATTCGGTGAGCACCACCAATGGAAGGACGATTTCGTGTTCCTCGAATCGGCGCAGAGCAGTCGGGTCGCTGAGAAGGACCGAAGTGTCGAGGACGTAGGTACGGCGTCTGTCCGTCA
>CAZDYO010000579.1:0-1780 GCA_964509555.1 uncultured Acidimicrobiales bacterium | reverse complement strand
AGTGATCGTTGGAGTGTTCGCCCATCCATTTGTAGGACTCCCACATCAACACCACCGCGCCGAGGGCCACGAATCCGACTATCACTCGCCTCAGACTCCGTAAAACGGAGGCCACCGACGGGGCCGTCAGACCGCGACCGCTGACAGCTGTCATGAAAGCGCCGGGATGATCCGCTGGCCGTACGCGTTGAGCGTCTCGTCCTTCTGGTCGTGCATCAGGTAGATCGCGAACTGGTCGACCCCGAGATCACGGAGCTTCTGGAGCTTGTCGATGTGGGCGGCCTCGTCACCGAGGATGCAGAACCGGTCGATGATCTCGTCGGGCACGAAATCGGTGTGGTGATGGCCGGCCTTGCCGTGGCCGCTGTAGTCGTATCCCTCGCGGCCGGCGATGTAGTCGGTGAGCGCTTTGGGTACGGAACCGCCGGTGGTGCCATAACGATCAACCAGATCGGCCACGTGATTGCCGACCATGCCGCCGAACCAGCGGCACTGATCACGCTGATGCTCAATGTCGTCGCCCACATAGGCCGGCGCCGCCACACACATGTAGAGGTCATCCGGGTTGCGACCACAATCGGACGCGGCCTTGCGGACCGCACCAATCATCCACTCGGCCAACTGCAGGTCGGCCAGCTGAAGGATGAACCCGTCGGCCTGCTCACCGCAGAGCTTCAGTGCCTTGGGGCCGTAGCCGGCCATGAGAATCGGAAGCTTCGACCCCTTGCTCCACGGAAGGTGCTGTCGGGTGCCGTTGTAGTCGACTTCCTCTCCTTCGGCCAGCCCCTTGATGACCCGCATGGAATCGCTGAGCGTCGCCAGCTTCGTGGGGGTGTGGCCCAGCACCCGCATGGCCGAATCACCCCGCCCGATACCGCAAATGGTGCGATTGCCGAACATGTCGTTGAGCGTGGCGAACAGCGAACCGGTGACGGTCCAGTTGCGGGTGCCGGGGTTGGTGACCATCGGCCCGACCACCATGCGATTGGTGGCCGACAACATCTGGCTGTAAATGACGTATGGCTCCTGCCAGAGGATGTGGCTGTCGAATGTCCAGCCGTGCGAGAAGCCGAGCGTCTCGGCCTGCCGGGCCAAGTCGACCACCCTCCAAGCCGGTGGATCGGTCTGTAATACCACTCCGAAGTCCATCCTGAAATCCCCCTTGGTCGTAAGTGTCGGTGTCAGTGGTTCTGCGGGAAGCCCAGGTTGACCGAGCTCTCGGCAGGGTCGGGCCATCTCGAGGTGATCACCTTGGGCCGCGTGTAGAAACGGAATCCCTCCGGGCCGTAGATGGTGGTGTCGCCGAACAGCGAGTCTTTCCATCCTCCGAAGGAGTGGTAGCCCACGGGGACCGGAACCGGCACGTTTATGCCGACCATTCCGGCATCGGCATCCTCCTGGAACTGACGGGCCGCTCCCCCATCGCGGGTGAATATCGCGGTGCCGTTTCCCCAGGCGTTGTCGGAGATCAGCTTGACAGCCTCCTGGTAGGTGTCGGTCCTGACCACGCACAGCACCGGACCGAAAATCTCGTCGCGGTAGACGGTCATGTCGGGAGTGACGTTGTCGATGAGGGTGGTGCCGAGGAAGAAACCATCTCCGTCGAATTCGGCCTCGCGGCCATCGACCACCACGGTCGCGCCTTCGTCGGCTCCGATACCGATGTAGTCGGCGACCTTGTCGCGGTGTTCGCGGGTGACCAAGGGCCCCATCTCCGACGCGGGATCGTCGCCGGAACCGATCTTCAGCTTGTCCATGCGAACGCGAATGGCCTCAACCA
>CAZDYO010000578.1:0-1796 GCA_964509555.1 uncultured Acidimicrobiales bacterium | reverse complement strand
GGGGGGGGGGGGGGGAGTGCAGCACACAGATCGAGCGGTCGAGCTGCGTGGCTCCGAGACGGTTGAACAGCGCATCGCAGGTACCGAACGCGTCGAGCATGCCCATCGAGCCGAGATAGGAGTACGGGAGTATCGCTTCGGGGCCGTGGGTGTCGTTTACTTCGTGCCATCGGGAGACGATCTCGTCGAGGGCGTCGTCCCATCCGATCGGTTCGAACTGGCCCGAACCCTTCGGCCCGGTTCGCCGCAGGGGTGTCATGACCCGGTCGGGGCTGTAAACCCGTTCGAGATAGCGGTCGACCTTCACGCACAGGTGACGACCGGTGATCGGGTGCGATGCGTCGGCCCGAACATCGACGGCCCGGCCGGTGGGGTCGACACTCACGATGGCGCTGCAGGCGTCGGGGCAGTCGTGGGTGCAGGTGATCCGAACTTCTCTGACCGCCATCGGTGGCTCCTCGCTCTGGAAGGGCACATGGTGTCACAACGGGTGCTTCATGGTTCCATCTCACTTTTCTGGGAGCATGCGACCATGAGAATTCTTCGCACAGGAGTGGTTGTCGCGGTGCTGGCGCTGGTGGCGTCGGCGTGCGCGGGATCAGCGACGGAGCAGACCACCCCGACCACAACCGCTGCGAGCAGCATGACCGCGGCGCCGACCTCGGTTCCGGTCGCTACCTCACCGTCCACCGCCGACATCAAGCCTGCGGACATGCCGTGTCCGGGAACCGACACCATTGCCCACCGTGACATCGCCTACGACTCGATCACCGGCATTGACCCCAACCTGCTCAGCCTCGACGTTTACGAACCCGTGCTCGGCGCCGACTGCCCGGCCCCTCCGGTGATGATCTACGTGCATGGTGGTGCGTGGGTCACCGGCGACAAGACCCAGAACGTGGCCGACAAGATCACATGGTTCAACGAACTCGGTTGGGTGCTGGTGAGCATCAACTACCGCCTGACTCCGGATCCGGGTGACGCAGACATCGCCGATCTGGAACCCGGCCGGATCATCTACCCGGTCCACAACAATGATGCTGCCCGGGCCATCGCGTGGGTTCACGACAACGCCGCAAGGTTCGGCGCCGACGGCGATGCGATTTCGATAATGGGGCACTCGGCCGGCGGCGGGATCATCTCGGCGATAGCCACCGACGAGCGTTACCTGGGCGCCCATGGGCTCGGTCTCGATTCGCTTCGGTGCGCGGTGTCTCTCGACACCGCGGCCTACGACATCACCGCCCGTGTGAAGGACAGCCTCACCACGGATCTCTACATCAACGCCTTCGGTGACTCACCTGATGCCTGGGATTCCGCTTCGCCTTTGAACCATGTGGAACCGGGCAAGGCCATACCCGACTTCTTCGTGGTGGTCAGGGGTTCAGATTCTCGTCTGCGTCAAGCCGAGGACTTCGCCGATGCGCTCACGGGAGCAGGAGTTCACACTGAGTTCCTGGAGGCCACCGGTTTGTCCCATGACGATGTCAACAAGGCGATTGGCGCTCCTGGCGATGACCTGATCACCCCGGTGCTCGGCAGATTCCTCGACGGATGCCGGTGACGTGACTCACCGCAGCAGGGCCATGAACTCCTGGTGTGATGGGCCGAGGAACTGCTGCCCGTTCAGCGAGTTGAGCAGCCCCGCGATCAGAGTCCCGGGGTCGTCAAGGTAGAGCGGAAGGTGACCGGCCCTGATCGACGTTGGCCCGAGACTTTCGACAGTGGCGACGCCATCTCGAAACTTCACCGGGTCGACCAGATGGGCCCACGGCGTATCGATCGACACCCACCAC
>CAZDYO010000577.1:0-1800 GCA_964509555.1 uncultured Acidimicrobiales bacterium | reverse complement strand
ACGTTGAAACGACTGTCGGCCGGTAAACCCCCCTCACGGACCAACCCCGCCACCGGGAAGCGCCAAACCGCCAAGGTCGACCTTCACACGGCTCAGCCCTTCTGGCCCGGTCAGGCAACCGATGAGTTCAGCCTTCGATGAGAACCGCCGAGCACCCCCATTCTCAGCCGGGGCGATGAACCACGGCGCGCCATCGGTCCCCGGCCGGCACCAGATAGCTGAGTTCGGAGATGGCCCGCAGCAGCCAGTCGACCACCTCGTCGGGCATCACATCGGGATGGAGTTCAGCCACAATTCCGTGTTTGGCATGATCCTGGCGACGCACCCAGCCCTCGGGCATGGCGATTCCGGCCTCCCTGAGTCGGGCGAGCGCATTCGGGCCGGTGCCATGCTCGACACCGATCTGGGCGGGGGTGGCGCGCCGGCCTCCGGCCGTCGGAGGCATCCATGTGGCCATCGGGACATGGGGCCCCCGACCGGAGAACCATGCCCCCAGGCCGGATCTGACCGGAACCTCGGCGAGGACCTCATCGGGCAGCCATGACTCGATGTTGATCCAGCCCTCCCGGGCCCTGGTCAAGGCCGTCATGGCGGCCACCACCGATTCGGTGTTGCCCCGGCTGAACCGGATGGTCTGCTCTACCCTCGACACGGTTCGACGGTATCGGATGGCGACACCGTAGATTCGTTCGCGCACGTTACTGTGTCCCGGCGCGGGTGGTCGAAGGCCACCATCTGATAATGACTCGACCCACAAGACTCATCGTCTCGATCCTTGTCACCTGCGCCCTCGGGGCAGTGGCAGTCGCTCAACCCGCCGCGGGGCAGATCGACCCCGGCGAGATCTCCCAGCTGGAGGCCCGCCGTGATCAAATCATCGGCGAGCTCGCCAATCTCGATGTTCAGTTGGCCGACGCCTCAGCCGCGGTCGACTCTCTTGACGCCTTGATCATCCGACGAAACATCGAAATCGAACTCGTCGCCGACCGGATCGCTCGCACCGTCGACGCGCGACGCGAGCCGGCGGCCACCCGTGCCGAGATCGCACTGGTCGGATACACCGCCGGCGACCCCCGCGGCAACGCTCTGCTCACCGAGATCCAGTATCTGGAGGGCAACACCACCGCCGATACGCGCAGCGAGTTCTACGGAGCAGTGATCGACGATGCCCAGAAGCGCATTGCCGTGATCGATGCTGCGCTGATCTCCCTCCGTTCCGATTTGGCCGAGGCCCGCGCTCGGCTCGACGCGACGGTGGCCGACCAGGTCGAGGCCGCGGCCACACTCACATCCCTTGGAGAACAGCGCACATCCCTGGCTCTCGAACTCGATGATGTCAAGCAGCGCATCGTGAGGCTCAAGGCGCTCGAGAATCATTCCGTCCTCACCGGCTTGATCACACTCGACGATCCGAACAGGCCCGCGCTGGCCGTCAAGATAGACAACGTTCCCGCGGCGCGGCCCCAATCCGGAATCAACAAGGCCGACATCGTCTTCGTCGAGGAAGTCGAAGGCGGGCTCACACGGCTCGCTGTTGTCTTCCATTCGACCGGAGCCAAAATCGTCGGTCCGGTCCGCTCGATGCGTACGGGCGACTTTGATCTCCTCGGGCAGCTCAACTCACCACTGTTTGCCAACTCGGGCGGCAACCGAGGCGCCCGCGCCGCTCTCGCCCGGTCGACGCTCAAAGATGTGGGGGCGTCCTCCAAGCCAGAGGGCTACTACCGAAACACGTCGCGCAATGCTCCCCACAACCTCTACACCAACACCTTCAATCTCTGGACAATCGGCGCCGACCTC
>CAZDYO010000576.1:0-1810 GCA_964509555.1 uncultured Acidimicrobiales bacterium | reverse complement strand
GTTGTGGATGGTCGGCGACAACGAATGCGAGATGGGCGAGCCGATGACACCAGCCACCTTGGTGGTGCCTGTGGGTGAGGGTGACACCGCTCAGCCGCAGTAGCCGAGGTCGGTACAGACCTGGAGCGCGGCCGCCCTCTCGGCCTCGGTCGTGGCGAAGGTGTGGGCTCCCTTGACCCCACCTTCGTCGGTGAGGACGTAGTAGAACCAGTCGCCCGTGGCCGGTTGGAGCGCAGCTTCGAGAGACTTGGCCCCGGGCGCCGCGATCGGACTGGGCGGAAGACCGGTGACGGCGCGGGTGTTCCAGGGAGACGGGTTGTCGAGATCGCTCTGGAGCAGCGGCTCGGTGAAGGGCTTACCGACCGCGTAGTAGGTGGACGCGTCGATTCCCAGCTTCTCACCGGCCAACAGCCTGTTGTAGATGACCCGGGCGATCTTGGCGCGGTCGGAGTCGACCTTGGCTTCCTCCTCGATCAGCGATGCCACGATGACGACCTGGTAGTCGGTGAGTCCAAGCTCATCCAGAACCGGGGCACGGCCCGGATCCTCGAGCAGAGCCGAGAAACGTTCGTCGAACGTGTTGGACATTCGCTTGATGAACTTGCGTTCGTTGCCGCGGTCACGCTCGGGAATGTCGTACTTGGCCGGGAACAAGAGCCCCTCGAACCAGAACAGCGACGACACTCCCGGGTCGAGGTACTTCGAGGTGAGCGACTCGTCGGCCAACGCCTTGAGCAGATCATCCCTGTTGAAACGGTCGTTTTCGGATAGCAGCCGATCGATGACCTCGGTGAGTCTCAACCCCTCGGGAATGGTCACGTCGAACACCGGTTCGGGAATCGGCCCCTCATCCAACTTGGCCACCACGGCGTCGAAACTCATGTTCTTGTTGAGCAGGTAGTCACCGGCCTTGAAGGTGCGCTCGGCCTTGCATCCGAGGAATCCGGTGATCGAAATGTGTCCACCGGTGTCGCCCTCGCAGCGGAGCCAGTAGCGGAACACGGTGCCGTTACTGATCACGCCTTTCGAAGCCAGCGACGACGCCACGTCGTTGGTCGAGGCACCATTGGGGATGTTGAAGGCGACCTCGGCACCGACAGGACCGGCCGGGTCGATCTGGGCATCGATCCATGTGTAGACCTTGCCGCGAACCCAGCCGACCGCGAAGAAAACGAAAAGAATCAGAAGAATGATCCGGAAGATTCCACCCCAGCTTGTGCGGTATCGGACCCAGTTGCGGTCGTCAAGGTCGTAACGGGGATCGACCAGCGGCTCGGCGGTGGGATCGTCCTCGAACACGTATTCAACACCGTTGGAGTCGACGCCGGCAACGATCACCGCCCCCGGCGGGGCGATGTGGTCGGGGAGGGCAACAGAGGCGTTGGGGTCGAGAACGGTGACTCCGGGAGCCGGGGGTGGAGAGGCCGCAACGCCACCGGATACCGGCACGGCCACTCTGGTGGGCCTTCGGCGTGGCGGAGGAGGAACAATTGGTTGCCGCGTCACGTCGGGCTCAAGATCTTCGGCCGGGGAGGGACCGCCTTCACCGGTGATGAACGCCGAGAGCGAGCGCCAGGTCTTCGACTTCTCAGCCATTGGGCATCCCGGAATCGAGCCACGCCTGAAGGATCACCGAAGCAGCGACCTTGTCGATCACCTGGCGTCGGGCATCGGCGTTCATGTGTTGCTCCTTGAGACTCCGCTCGGCGGTCACGGTGGTAAGTCTCTCATCGTACGTAACAACAGGGACCGCGAGGACCTCGCGGAGGGCCTTGGCCTCGGATTTGCAGAGTTTCGCGGCTATTCCCAT
>CAZDYO010000575.1:0-1821 GCA_964509555.1 uncultured Acidimicrobiales bacterium | reverse complement strand
GTCACAGGGGCCATCAGCCAAACCTAGCGAGCCGCTGGGACATCCCTCTCAATATCGTCGGCGTTCCGATCGTTGTCGAGAGCCTTCATCGCCCAAGCCCCGACCATCGGACCGGGAGCAAGGAACGCGAACGCCCACCCCCACCCCCAGGCATCGCGAATGACCGGGACAAAGAAGATCGTCGCCACCGTGAGGACGAATCCCGAGGCCAGCTGCACCGTGAGAGATGTGCCGACGAAACGCTGGTCGGCCTCCTCGGTGACGATCGTGGAGAACTGCGCCGAATCAGCCACGACCGACAACCCCCACACCAGACCCAGGACGGCCACCAGGACCGGAGATCCGTGTTGGAGAAACCCGATGAACACGGCCACGCCGCCCGAGACGATCATCGGTGCACCCGCGGCGAACTCACGTGAGAGACGATCGGACACACGCCCGGCCCACAACGAACCAACTCCACCGCCACCGATCACAGCCGCCGTGACCAGCGACGCGTGACGCGACGGGTCGCTGTCGCCGCTGGAGATGAGCACGTCGACATAGAACGCGCCGAACCAGGACCACATCGCGTAGAGCTCCCACATGTGGCCGAAGTATCCGAGAGTCGCGAGCCGAACCCTGCGGTTCGCGAATGCGTCCCGAACCGCTCGCGGCACGAACGGAGCCGCCGGATAGGAATACGGACCGTCGACACCGAACCTGTCGGCCACGATCCCACCGGTGAGGGTGAGGATCGACGTGACCACCAACACCGTTCGCCAGCTCACTCCACCCACCCCGTTCACGAAATGAGGCAGACCGGACCCGATGGTGAGGGCACCGACCATGGCCCCCAGTGCAAGTCCCCGTTCCATCCTGAACCAGGTACTCATGGCCTTCATCGCCGGTGGGTAAACCAACGCCAACGCAGCGCCGGTGAGCAGACGCGCCACCAGGGTCGGCCCGTAAGCGTCGACCACCGCCGGCATCACGTTGGCCAGCGCGGCGATCCCCGAGCCGATCAGGATCAGGCGCCGCGGCGCCACCCGATCAGCGAGATTCACCAAGGCGGAGGCCAAAGCCCCGAGGACGAAGCCGATCTGCACGGCGATGGTGAGCCACGAACCGGCGACTCTGCTCATTCCCCACGCGTCGCGTAGCTGGGGCAACACCGCCGCCGTGGAGAACCACGGCACCATGGCCAGGACCATGGCCGTGCTCAGCACCGCCAGTTGGCGCCATCGTCCGGACGGGTCGGATTCCGTCGTTACCCCATCCGCGCGCTGATCCACGCGCCCGGAACCCGGCGTGGCATCGTTTGATTCCCGGCGTCGCGGTGCCGAAATGCGAACAGAACACCAACGGCGGAGGACCGCCTCAGCGAAGCGACTTGGCCCACTCCCACACCGCATCCAACTGCGGTTCGAGCGACTCCATCGACCCTGAGTTGTCGACCACGAAGTCTGCCACCGCCAGTCGAGCCTCCCGGCTGGCCTGGTTGGCTATACGAGCCTTGGCATCACTTTCGGAAAACCCTCGATGCTCCACAAGCCTTCGCACCGCGATTTCCGGATCGGTGTCGACCACGATGATGCCGGCGAGGTCGGCATAGGTGTCCTTCAGAGGCTCTCCATCGGCTCGAACCAGCAGCGGAATGTCGAGGATCACCACCGAGTCCGATGGCTCGAGCGACTCCCGCCGCGAGGACATCTCCTCGGCAACCGCCGGATGGACGATCGCATTCAACGCCTCAAGTTCATCCGCGTCGGCAAACACGATCTCGGCGACCCTGGCCCGGTTGAGCTCACCGTTGGCCGACACGATCACATCACCCCATCG
>CAZDYO010000574.1:0-1833 GCA_964509555.1 uncultured Acidimicrobiales bacterium | reverse complement strand
AGTAATCCGTGTTGGACTGTCGGCGAATGCGGCCACCGCGGCGAGCGTTGGGGCCGTGTCGGAGATGTGGCGCATGTCGATGTCGATACCCCGGAGGTCGTGGCCGACCACCTCGGTGTGGTCGTGTCCGATGGTGACCTCGGCGCCCATCCTCGCCAGGACATCCACGAAACCAAGATCACCCTGCATCGAATCGACCCCCAGACCATCCACACGGACCCGTCCCCCGGTGATCGCCGCCGCCGCGAAAAAGTACGAAGCAGCCGAAGCATCGGGTTCGATGATGTATCGCTCCACCGGTCGATACCCACCGCCCATGCGCCACGCAAGCTCGTCGACGCTCACCTCCGCACCGAACGACCTCATCACGTCGGCGGTCATCTCCAGGTAGGGCTTCGATACCGGCTCACCGGTGAGCCGAATACCCAGACCCGCGGGTGCCCCGGCCAGCATGAGTGCCGAGACGAACTGACTTGAGACGTCGCCCGGCATCTCGACCAGCGAACCCTCGAATGGGCCGGTGACCCGCACCGGAAGGCAATCCGGTTCACCAAGCTCGACCACATCGACACCCAGATTCCTGAGTGCATCGATCAGGTCGCCGAGTGGACGCGACCGCAACTGCGGGTGGCCGTCGATCACCACCGGCGAAGATGCCAAGGCGGCCAATGCGGTCGCGAAACGTCCGGTGGTTCCCGATTGTCGGGCGTCAACGGCCGTCTCCCGACAGGTGAACTCGCCCCCACATCCATGGACCACCGCCGTGGATCGTTCCTCGTCAATGTTGATCTCAACCCCCAGGTTCCTGAGAACGCCCACCATGGCTTCGGTGTCGTCGGCTACAAGAAACCGTTCGAGAGTGGTGGTTCCGCCGGCCAGCGCGGCGGCGATGAGCGCGCGATTGGTGATGCTCTTCGAACCCGGAATGTCCACTGTGCAGTCGGGCGGAGATCCCAGCGGCTCAATGGGAAATGGATCTCTCATCGCATCATCAATCGAGGGCCCGGGCCGACGGCCGGTATCCGGTGGCCATGAGCCCACCGGTGATGCGCTCGGCCATGGCCGTGTCGACGAGTATCACCACCACACCTCGGGGGCCCTCGCTCGAGTGGGCGATCTCGAGGTCGTAGATGTTGACGTCGAGATCCGATGCCAGGGTGGCAATGGCGGCTATCTCACCTTGCTGGTCGTGAACCGGGATTCTTATCTCGGTGACCTTCTCGGGAATCGGGGCCGTGGTGGGCAGGTTGCGCCGAGCCGTACGGGCCTCGGTGAGATGGGACATGAGTCGCTCCTGGTCACCATCGGACACGATGCCTCGCAGATCCGTGAGTTCGGCCACCAGCTCGTCGAGCACGTCCACGATCGCGGTGCGGTTCTCCGCACAGATATCGGGCCATATGGCCGGATGCCCCGCGGCCACGCGGGTCATGTCGCGGAACCCTCCCGCGGCCAGTCGGAGCAACGCCCGATGCTCGTTGGCCCGACCATCGGCGAGGCGCATGAGGGTCGCCGCGGTGAGATGGGGCACGTGTGACACTACGGCCACCAGCGAATCGTGGCGCTCGGGAGTGACCACAATGACTTGGGCACCGAAACCGGCAACCACATCGCGCACAAAGGTGAGCGCAGCATCGTCGGTGTGTGGCGACGGGGTGAGCACCCACCTGGCGCCGTTGAACATGTCAGGCGATGCCCCATCCACGCCGTCCTGTTCGCTTCCGGCCATCGGGTGGCCGGGAACGAACCTCGGATCGGTGATGACAGACGCCACCGGAGCCTTGACACTGCCGACATCGGTGACGATCTCGGCGCCGGCATCGAGTGCCACAC
>CAZDYO010000573.1:0-1834 GCA_964509555.1 uncultured Acidimicrobiales bacterium | reverse complement strand
ACTTCGTGGTCGTACCTGTGAACGATGTCGTCGTTGGACGCCACATCCGGGTGGGCCAACATCCGCAGCAGCAGCGGGGCGTCGAACTCCACCCGGTGGCCGGTGCGGGGTGCGGGGTCGCTCCACTCACCGCTCATCTCGCGCCGGGGAAGGCCGTTGTGGAGAAAGTCCATCGGGATGTCGACCAAATTGAGCTGTCCATGGTTGACAACCAGTCGGTGCCGTCCGGTGAACTCGCCGAGGTCGGTGAGCTCGACATCCCATTGTCGGCATATCTCGGCCAACGCCCCGAGATTGTCGGGGGGCACGGCCAGAACGATCCGCTCCTGGGCCTCGGACAGCCAGATCTCCCACGGTTGCAGCCCCGGGTATTTCAGCACCACACCCGACAGATCCACCTCGGCGCCGAGATCCTCGCCCATCTCCCCCACCGACGACGAGAACCCTCCCGCGCCACAATCGGTGATGGCGTTGTAGAGCTTCTGGTCGCGGGCCCGCTCGACCACCTCGATGCACCCCTTCTCGGTGATCGGATCGCCCACTTGGACCGCCGTGCCGACCACATCGCCGGTGTTGGCGTCCATGCCCGCCGAGGAGAATGTGGCCCCGTGGATGCCATCGCGTCCGACCCTCCCGCCGATGGCGATTATCCGATCACCGACCCGGGCCTCGGTGGGATGCGAACCGTGGGGCAGCATTCCGATGGCACCGCAGTAGACCAACGGATTGCCGGTGTAACCCGGGGAGTAGATGACGGACCCGTTGACCGTCGGCAGCCCGAGTTTGTTGCCGTAGTCGGATATTCCGGCCACGACACCATCGCGTATCCTGCGGGGATGAAGGACGCCGGCCGGTAGTTCCGACGACGGCAGGTCGGCGGGTCCGAAACACAGGACATCGGTGCAGGCGATGGGTCGGGCCGACACGCCGATCACGTCGCGTACCACGCCGCCGACACCGGTGTTGGCGCCACCGAATGGCTCCAACGCGGAGGGATGATTGTGGGTCTCAACCTTTATGGCCAGGTCGTTTTCGTCGTCGAAGGCGACGATCCCGGCGTCGTCTACGAATGCCGATCTGAGCCACCACGGGTCGATCTCATCGGTGACCTCCCGGAGGGCGTTGAGCAACCCGTCGTGTCGGCTTGTGCTCGTGGATTGGTCGGGCCGATGATGGCGAAGTTCGATGGAGGCGCGAAATGTCTTGTGGACGCAGTGCTCCGACCAGGTCTGGGCGAGCGTCTCAAGTTCGGCGTCGGTGGGTGGTCGCCCCTCGGAGACGAAGTGGGCCCGGATGGCCTTCATCTCGGCCAGGTCGAGTGAAAGCACACGGGCTCTGCTCAGGTCGACCAGAGCTTCGTCGTCGAGATCCTCCAGCTCTATGGGATCGACAATGGGGTCCGCTGATGCCGACACCGCGAATTCCGGTTCCAGAATGCCCCGGCACCAGTGCTCGATGGTGGCGTTGCCGAGTTCCCCCGACACCAGATGATCGATCTGGTCATCAGTCAGATCGCCGATGAGGTCGTAACGACGGGCGGTGGCCACCTCGATTGGCGGCAGCCCTATCTCCGCCGCGGCCCGCTCGAGCTCTCGGGCATCGGAATCGGTGACACCAGGATGCAATGCGACCTCCACGGCTGTGCCGATCGGGCGGCTTGCTCCCACTTGCCAGCGGTCGACGACGGGATCGGCCAGCAGCTCGTTGCACAGCATCTCGACATCGGCGACATCGAGTTGGCCACGAACGTCGTAGATACGGGTGATCACACAGTCCGAGAGTCCGGAGACGCCCAAAAGCTCGGCTGCCGCGACCACGCCAGCCCCTCTTGGAT
>CAZDYO010000572.1:0-1857 GCA_964509555.1 uncultured Acidimicrobiales bacterium | reverse complement strand
CATGTCGCGGGCTTTCTCGAACTCGGCCCACACGTCGGTACGGCCCGGCTTGTGGTCGCCGAAGATGTAGTGATGACCCAGCGCGTAACCGAAGAACCGGAAGCCGTCCATGCCCCGCCTCTTGGCCTCATCGGCATCCTCGTGACACGAGAATCCGGTGACCATGGCAACGTTGGCATTGACCGCGTGTCCGATCGGTACACACTCGGTCCTGATGATGTCGTAGTACTCGTCGACCCACTTCTTGGCCTCGCTCTGATCGACGAAGGCGAAGGTGAGCGCCCCGACACCGGCCCTGGCAGCCTCATGGATGGTGTCGCGATTCGAACACGCCAACCACAACGGCGGATGCGGTGACTGCACCGGCTTGGGCACCACGTTGCGACACGGCATCGAGAAGTATTTGCCGTCGAAGCCCGGGTAGGGATCCATCACCAACATGTTGGCCACCTGCTCGGTGGCCTCGCGCCACATCTCCCGTTTGGTCTCACCGGTCCACTCAATGTTGAAACCGGCCAGCTCCGCCTTCGAAGCCGACTCACCCGTGCCCCACTCCACACGCCCGTTCGACACCAGATCAAGGGTGGCCAAACGCTCGGCGATCCGGGCCGGATGGTTGTACCCGGGGAGCATCAGCACGATCCCATGGCCGAGCCTGATGTTGGTTGTGCGCTGAGAGCAGGCAGCCAGGAACACCTCGGGCGCCGACGAATGCGAATACTCGTCGAGGAAATGATGCTCAACCTCCCACGCATAGTCGATGCCCAACTTGTCGGCGAGCTCAACCTGATCGAGGGCCTCCTGAAACAGCTGCTGCTCGGAACCCTTGTCCCACGGACGAGGCAGTTGGTGTTCGTAGAAGATGCCGAACTTCATGTTGGAAACTCCTTGGCCGGACCGTTGTTGAGGACCTTCACCGCCCGGTCGATGTCGGCATGGTCGTTGTAGAAGTGGGGCGCAACTCGGATCATCCCGCGTCGCCGCGACACATCGATCCTCGCATCCGCGAGCTCCGCGGCGGCCTCGTCGAGCGTCCTTCCCACCGGGCGAAGGAACAACACCGCCGATCGACGAGTGGGCGTTCCGCGATCCTGAACCGCATGACGCCGTGGGTCGATCTCGGCAACGAGACGCTCCGACAATGCCATGTTGTGGGCATGGATCCGCTCGACGCCTATTTCACACACCAGCTCCACCGACGCCGCCAGCGCTGCGAAATTGAAGAAGTTGGCCGTACCGAACACGTCGTGGCGTCGAGCACTCGGCGACACCCCGATCGATCCGAGATCCAAGGAATCCGCAGCCAGATCATCGGCGGTCAACGCACTGAGCCAATAGAGCTTCGAGGTCTCGATTCGTTCCATCGCCCGCGCCGACAGCCAGCAGAAGCCGGTGCCGTAGGGCCCACACAGATACTTGAATCCCACGCTGGTGAGCACGTCGATGGGATGGTCGCCCGGCCTGAGGGGTATGCCCCCGATGCCCTGTGAACCGTTGACAACGAACAACACGTCGTGGCTTCTGCACACCTCGCCGATGCCGTCGAGATCAATCACCTGACCACTCAACGAATGAACCCACGTGAGACAGACCAGACGGGTACGCGGCGTGATCTCGGCCGCCACCTCAGCGGGTGTGAGAACCTGGGCCGCAGGCTTGAGCTGCTTGGTCACGACACCTCGGCCGACCAGCCGGGTGAACGGCAATATGTCGGACGGGAAGTCGTTGCCGGCCACCATGACCTCGTCGCCGGGCCTGAACTCGAAACCATTGGCGACCAGGTGCAGGCCGTATGACGAGCTGTTGGCCAACGCCAACTCGTCGGGCGAAACCGCGAGCAGACCGGCCAACGCTGAT
>CAZDYO010000571.1:0-1866 GCA_964509555.1 uncultured Acidimicrobiales bacterium | reverse complement strand
ATGGCCGAACGTTCAGCCGCTCAGATCCTCGACCACGACGCGCTCGACATCATCAGCGGCTGACAACCCGACCGGAGCAGCTCGCCCCCGCTTGCCTGCTGAAACGCTGTCGACGGCAAGCACGATGAGCCCCGCCCAGATGATCACGTAGCCGACAACCTAGCCACCCGACCAGCCCTCGTCGTAGACGAGGACACCGATGAGGAACTGGAGGGTGGGTGCCAGATATTGCATGATCCCCACCACCGAGAGATCTATGCGGCGGGCGGCAGTGGCGAACAGCAACAAGGGGGCGGCGGTGAAGACCCCGGTGCCGAGAAGCAGCAGGTCGCGCGTCGGCATCGATGCTCCGGCCGACCCGTGGCCTCCGGCGGCCCGGATGACGATGACCCCCACGGCGAGTGGCAACAGGACAGCCATCTCAAGGGTGAGCCCAACCAGCGGACCGGCAGGTGAGGTCTTGCGTATCAGACCGTAAACCCCGAAGGTGCCCGCGAGGACAAGAGACACCCACGGCAGGGTGCCCACACCGATCGTGAGAACAACGACGCCGGTGGTCGCCATACCCACTGCAACCCATTGAATCGGCCGGAGCCTTTCTCCGAGCACCATCACGCCCAGCACCACGTTCACCAACGGGTTGATGAAGTAGCCGAGGCTCGCTTCGAGAATCCGATTGTCGTACACGGCCCAGACGTAAACCAGCCAGTTGACCCCGAGAAGCATCCCGGTGAGCACCGACAGGCTCATGGACCGCCGGTCACCGGCCACCGAGAGCGCCTCACGAATCGACCGACGAGCCAGATGGATCACAACCAGGACAAGAAAGGTCGCCGCCATCCGAAAGACGATCACATCCCCGGCGGCGACATCATCAAGTTGTTTCCAGTAGAGCGGGCCGAGGCCCCAGATCAGATACGCGCCGAGACCTGCGGCCATTCCCTTCGACATTCGGCGACCCTAGCCACGCGCCGACGACTTGACATCGGATTATCGGCGCGACCCGATCGCCCGCTCAGCCGGGCACACTGTTGACCATGCCTGAGATCACAACCGCACCTGTCGAGGAGACCGTCACCAGCCCGGTCACCGACGACGGCGATCACGACCGCTTCGCCCACTACGTCCGCAAGGCCGACGCCACCCGGGCCGCCATCGAGGGAACCCCGGTGATCGCCCTGTGCGGAAAGGTCTGGGTGCCCACGCGGGATCCCAAGAAGTACCCGGTCTGCAAAACCTGTGCTGAGATACGCCAGGAACTCATCAATCGCGGCAACAACTGAGGTCCGGGAATGAAGATCAGCATCAACGGCAGCACCACTCTCATCAGCGCGAACATCGACCAGTGTGTCGCCCACGCCTCCCAGGCCGCGGCCGACGGACTCGACGGTTGGTGGCTCGCCCAGACCGGTCTGGTCGACGCGCTCACTGTTCTGGCCGTGGCATCACTACAGGCGCCCGACATCGAGTTGGGCACGGCCGTGGTGGCCACCTATCCGATTCACCCCACGGCACTTGCCGCAAAAGCCCTCACCACCCAGGCGATCAGCGGTGGCCGGCTCGCTCTCGGCATAGGCGTGAACCACGCACCGATCGTCGAGGAGGTCTGGGGCCAGAGTTTCGAAAAGCCGATCCGTCACATTGTCGACTATCTGACCGGACTTCAGGGACTGCTCGACGAGGGCCGGGCCAACCATTCCGGCGAGGCCTTCACCACACGATTCGAGGGAGTTCGCCCAACCGATACCGCCCCTAGCGTGCTGCTCGCCGCCATGGGCACACAGATGCTCAGGGTCGCCGGCAAGCGGACCGACGGAACACTCCTGTGGATGACCGGCCCCAAGACGATTGCCAGTCACATCTCCC
>CAZDYO010000570.1:0-1867 GCA_964509555.1 uncultured Acidimicrobiales bacterium | reverse complement strand
CCTCCTGGTTTTGTGAACGTTTGGAGTCCCAAACGGGACTCCAAACGTTCACAAAACCAGCAAGGAGTTTTCGTTTAGCGTCGGGGGATGAACGAAAACCCGCCGGAGCACGTTGCCGAGAATCGACGGTACTGGGACGAGAGAGCCGACGACTGGGTCGAACGCGGTGAGATCGCATGGGCTCGCCAAGAGCCAGTATGGGGGCGATGGGGTGTCCCGGAAGCCGAAATCGAGATGCTCCCGGGAGACATGACCGGGTTACGGGCAGTGGAACTCGGCTGCGGGACCGGATACGTCTCGGCGTGGATGGCGAGAAGAGGAGCGACCGTTTGCGCGATCGACAACTCTGAGCGTCAATTTGCCACCGCCCGCCGATTGGCCGGACGACATTCGGTCGAGATCGACTTTCGCCACGGCAACGCCGAGTCGCTTCCTTGGGCCGATGAGTCGTTCGATTTCGCGGTGAGTGAATACGGCGCGTCCATCTGGTGCGATCCGGTGGCCTGGCTCAGCGAGGCCCATCGCGTTCTTCGGCCAGGGGGTGGTCTGGCGTTCCTTGGAAACCATCCGTTGGCCATGTGCTGCTCTCCGCTCGACGGCACCGATGTGTCGACAAGCCTTCAACGACCATGGTTCGGCCTCGGCCGTCTCGACTGGCGGGAGGTGGAGGTGGATCCCGGCGGAGTCGAGTTCTGCCCGTCGATTTCCGATTGGGTGCGGATGTTCCGCGAGATCGGGTTCGTGATCGACGACTTTCGAGAGCCCCGTGCACCGGAATCATCCGTTGGCACGGAGTTCTACGTGCCAGCCGAATGGGCTCGCCAATGGCCCACCGAATACGTCTGGAAGCTCCACAAGACCTAACCCGCCCCTCTTCCCCTGCTTTTCTGACGAATATGGACCGCTTGTCGGTCCGTATTCGTCAGAAAAGCAGGGTGAACGGGTGAACGGGTGGTCAGGTGGGGTGGGGTTGGGGGCCGCGGAGGAGGCGGCCGGGGCGTTCGCCGGTGAACTCGTCGTCGACCACGGTGACCGCACCACGGCACACGGTGGCGCGGTAACCGGTGGCCCGCTGCACGTAACGGTTCGCCCCCGTCGGAAGATCACCCTCGAGGTGGGGGAGCTCCACCGACAGCCGGTCGAAATCGATCACGTTGAGGTCGGCCCTCATGCCCGGAGCGACCAAGCCGCGATCGTGCAAACCGTACAGCTCGGCGGTCTGACGGGTCTGGCGATGAACCAGAAGCTCGAGCGGAAGATGCTCGCCGCGGGCCCGGTCGCGGGCCCAGAACTGAAGCATGAACGTGGGCATGCCACCGTCGGCGATGGTGCCGCAATGGGCGCCACCGTCGGCCAGCCCCATGCGGGTGAGAGGGTGCTGATGCATGTCCCACAGATGATCGATGTTGTGGTGGGCGTAGTTGAACAGCGGGAAGTAGAGCAACCCCCGACCGTCGTTGGTCATGAGATGGTCGTAGGCCACTTCCTCGGGTGTGAGACCCAGCTGCTGGGCGATCGCGGCGACGCTCTCGGACGGGTCGGGCTCATAGTCGGCCTCGCCGGCAAACGGGTAGAGCTTGTCCCAGGTGCGGGTGATGAAGGTGATGAAGTCGCTCCACACGGCCGGCGCCTCGGATATGAGGTTGGCCCTCACCTCGGGTTTGCGGAGCTCGACAATGCGCTGGTCGGCGGGAACCTGGGCGATGAGACCCCAGGTGGGGCACAGCATGAACGGATGCGCGGTGGACGGCCACGACTCGAGAATCCCGACGGGCCGGCCGGGGATCTGAGCCAGCAGCTGCAATCCGTCTGCGTTGGCCGCTTCGAGCAGGGAGATCTCCTCCCGCCAGAGCTCAGGATGGGTGTC
>CAZDYO010000569.1:0-1872 GCA_964509555.1 uncultured Acidimicrobiales bacterium | reverse complement strand
TCGCGTCGGGCGACTTGGGCATGGTGTCGTGGTAGAGGTTGACCATGGTGACGCGGTAGCCGCGTTCCTGCTTTGCTATTCGCCGGGCCTCTTCGCGATCCTCCAGACAGATCACGGCGTTGGTCATCATCACGTTGTTGTTCTGGTATTGCCCGATCTGGTCGGTGGGGCTCTCGGCGGCTTCCTTGTAGGCCTCTATGCGTCCCTTCAGATTGTGGATCGGCTCGAAGTTGAATGCGATCGCTCCGATGCCGTGGGAACCGGCCTTGGCGAACGTGGCCGGGTTGCCGCACGCCACCCAGATGGGGGGGTGGCTTCCGCCCAATGGCTTGGGCAACACGTTGTGGGGGGTGGGCACGCTGAAATGCGCGCCGTCGTATTGGTAGTCCTCCTGCGCCCACATGCGGGGAATCTCGTGTATCACCTCGTCCCACATGGCCTTTGTGGCTGCAGTCTCGGTTCCGTTGAACGTTCGGACCTCGTGGCTCCCGGCGCCGCGTCCGGTGCCGAACTCGAAACGGCCCTCGGTTATGTGGTCGAGCATCGCCGCGCGCTCCGCGATGCGGACCGGATGCTCCTTGGTGGTGGGAAACGACGTGATGGCCGAGCCGATGTGGATGCGCTCGGTCTTCGCGGCCACGTACCCCATGAACGGGGCCGGGGCCGAGAGGTGGCTGTATTCGGTGAGACAGTGATGTTCGCCGAACCACGAGTACTTCCAGTTGTGGGAATCGGCCAGAACGGCGTATACGAGTTCGTTCATCAACATGGTGTGTTCGGAGTCGTGGTCGTGAGCCGCCGGGCCCGGCAGGTACCCGTTGAAGAAGAGTCCGAACTCCATGCCTTGTTGCTCCCGTTGAATCGTGTCCGAAGAGATCCTGCGAACTAGAACGTGTTGCGGTTTTTAATCCTATGCTCGCGCGTCGATCCGATCAAACGAACCCCGCAACGTGAGCGAGTGCGGTGGCCTCAGTCGGCGACCCATTCTGACATCGGAGGACAGCTGCACACCAGATTGCGGTCGCCGTGGGCATTGTCGATGCGGCCCACCGGAGGCCAGTACTTGTCGCCGAGCGCCCATCCCTCGGCGTGGGCGGCCTCGGTGCGCGAATAGGGATGTGTCCAATCATCGGAAGCCACATCCACAACTGTGTGGGGTGAATTGACCAGGGGATTGTCGTCGGCCGGCCAAACCCCGGATTTCACGGCCAGGGCCTCGTCGTGGATGGCGATCATCGCGTCGCAGAAACGGTCGAGTTCGGCGAGGCTCTCGGATTCGGTTGGCTCCACCATGAACGTGTCGTGGACCGGGAACGACATGGTGGGGGCGTGGAACCCGTAGTCGATGAGTCTCTTGGCGAGATCGTCGACCGAGATGCCGGCGTCGTTCTGGATGACACGCGTATCGAGGATGCACTCGTGGGCCACGAATCCCTGAGCCCCCGAATACAGAACGGGGTAGCGCGAGTCGAGACGGGCGGCGATGTAGTTGGCGTTCAGGATCGCCGCCTTGGTGGCCTCGGCCAATCCTTCGGCCCCCATCATTTTGATGTACATCCAGGTGATGGCGAGAATCCCGGCCGAACCCCAGGGCGCGGCGGCGATCGGTCCGGGACCGGTTGGTGGGCCGGCGACGGGATTGAGCGGATGACTCGGGAGGAACGGTGCCAGATGGGCACCCACACCGATCGGGCCGACGCCCGGTCCACCGCCGCCGTGGGGGATGCTGAAGGTCTTGTGGAGGTTGAGATGGGACACATCCGCCCCGAATCGGCCCGGGCGGGCCAGGCCGACCATGGCGTTGAGGTTGGCGCCATCGAGATACACCTGTCCGCCGGCTTCGTGAACCGAATCGCATATGCGTCGGATCTC
>CAZDYO010000568.1:0-1902 GCA_964509555.1 uncultured Acidimicrobiales bacterium | reverse complement strand
GTCGTCGACACCGATCTGATCGGTGGGTCGACCAGCCGCCAGTACGGCGACGCGTCGGTTGTCGATCCAGCGAAATGCCGATACTCCGTCCGGGAAGGTCCCGATTTCACGTGGTTCGCCAGGGCCCCAGTCGAGCACCATCAGGGCTGGCTTCGAGTCGGGCTCCGACCGCAGGAATGCCAGACGTTGCCCGGATGGAGCGAAGCATGGCGAACCGTCGGCGTGTCCATGGGTGAGCTGCCGACTTCCGTCGGCGTCGTGAACCCAGAGTTGTGATCGGTTGGAATCGGTATCGAGATCCGGCCAGGAAACCGTGTGGACAACTTCGGTGGATCCGGGTCTGATGGCCGCGGAGCCGACTGAGCGGATTTTGTGGAGATCCGAGGGGCGCATGGGGCGGGTCATCTCGGGAGCGTAGTCTCACCACATGTCGGAGTTTCCGTGGAGGCAACCCGATGGGTCACCAATTGACGTGTTGGCTCACCGGGGCTCGATCGACTGGCCTCCCCGGTCGGTCGACAGGTCGATCTGGCGGCACCGTCAGTTCATCCCGGTCGGCCCGGACCGACCGGTGTCGATGGGGGAGGGCTCCACACCCTTGGTCGAAGGCCCAGAGGGGACCTCTGTCAAGTGCGAGTATGTCTCGCCGTCGGGCTCATTCAAGGACCGGGGATCGTCGGTGTTGATCACGGCCATGCGCTCTGCTGGGGTCGAGGATGTTTTTCTCGACTCATCGGGCAACGCGGGGGCGTCGATGGCGATGTACGCGGCGGCGGCTGGAATCAGGTGCGAGGTCCTGGTGCCGGCCTCGACCCCCGCGTCGAAGACCCGCCAGGCCGAGGCCCACGGTGCGAAGATCACTCGTATCGACGGCCCCCGTGAGGCGGTGGCGGCAGCAGCGCGGGAACTGGCTGACTCCAGGGTCTACGCGAGCCACAACTGGCAGCCACTGTTCATCCACGGGACAAAGACGTTGGCCCACGAGCTTGTCGACGAGTGTGGCGTTGATGGTGTGCCTGATCACATCGTGCTGCCGGTGGGTTACGGTTCGTTGCTGGTGGGGCTCCACATCGGGTTCACGGAGCTGATCGAAGCCGGTGTGCTCAAGGCGATGCCGAGGCTTCATGCCGCGCAAGCCGAACAGTGCGCACCCATCCACGCGGCGTTCGTGGCGGGGGCCGGGGACGTGGTCTCGGTCGCCTCCGCTGAGACCATCGCGTCGGCAATAGCGTCGTCGTCTCCGGTTCGCGGGACGGCGATCATGTCTGCACTCAGGAGCTCTGTGGGAACGGCGGTCGCGGTCCCTGAGCAGGACATCATGCCGGCCCGACAGCGACTCGCCGAGGCTGGTTTCTATGTGGAACCATCCAGCGCGGTGGCCTTCGCTGCGGTCCGACAGCTACGTGCTGCCGGCACGATCGGTAACGATGAGGCGGCAATGGTGGTCCTGACCGGCTCCGGCCTGAAGTCCTGACCCGATTTGCCCGGTTTTGTGAACGTTTGGAGTCCCATATGGGACTCCAAACGTTCACAAAACCGGGCAAATCGGGTCAGGAGGTGGCGGTTTTCCAGGCGGTGGCTACGTGGTTGGCGTCGATCGTTTGGAAGTGGAGAATGTAGGTGGACGCCATTGAGGCTGTGGAGCCGCCGTTGATTTCATCGAGACGACACAGAACACCGCGGCTTTGCAGGTCGGCCTTGATCATGTGGGCTCTCACCTGGTCGCCTCCGAGGCTCATGCGGGCGTAACCGCCGCCGACGTCGATCGGGATTCCCTCGCCGCCGTAGCCGAGATCGAACGCTCGGGCCCGGCCCTTCCACTGTGCCAGCACGAGTCGCGGCAACAGGCCGAGGGCCAGCATGATGATCATGAACACGACAATGATGATCAGCGGGACCACG
>CAZDYO010000567.1:0-1903 GCA_964509555.1 uncultured Acidimicrobiales bacterium | reverse complement strand
GGCGCCCTCCGATTCGACGGGGAGCCAGTTCGCACCATTGCCTCGATGACCGAGAATGTCGTGCAGTGCCGGACCATCTCGAAGACCATCGCGCCGGGACTTCGTGTGGCTTGGATGATCGGCCCCGGGTGGCTGCTCGATGCGGTCAGGGTCGCCAAGCAGAACGTCGATCTCCACACACCCACCATCACCCAACATCTGGCCGGCGCCCTTCTGGGCGATGCCGAGGCCCACCGGACCCACATGTCGCGTCTGGCCTCGCACTACATGGAGAGGCGAGACTCGCTCATGGGCGCCCTGCACGACCACATGCCCACTGCCCAATTCGTATCACCCGCCGGGGGCATGTTCCTGTGGCTGACCATGCCCGAGAGCGTCGATACCGCCCGGCTTCTTCCATTGGCGCTCGAGCGGGGCGTCGCATTCGTTCCCGGCGCGGCCTTCGCGGTACGAGGCAACGCCCATCACTCGATGCGGCTCAGCTACTCGACGGCAACACCATCCGAACTCCGCACAGCGGTCGGACGACTGGCCGCGGCTCTCACCGACTGGGGCAATGGCCCGGGCATCAGTTCTCCGCGGTGATCGTGGCACCCCCCATGCGTGTCACCGCGTGAACGCGAAGCTTCGGTGCGTCGGGTGGCAGGTCGTCGGGTGTGTTCACGTCGGCCTGGAATCCCCCGGCCATGGTGTCTGACTCGAACTCGACGGCCCACTCCTCGGGGACAGTCAACTGGATGCCCCCCATGGTGGCGTTGAGATCCAGATTGGCCCCGGCCGGATCAAGTGTGGCATCCCGCAAGTCGATGTCGACGCCTCCGATGCCGGCGATGACCGTGCCGTGCTTCAGATGCTCGGCGTGACTGTGGAACTCCTTGCCGTTGCAGATGGCGGCAACAGTGAAGCTGTCAGTCGACTCGTCGCCGCTGGTTATGCGGCGTTCGATGAGGCGTCCGACCACGTACACCGTCGCCTCGACAGCGACGAGCCACGCCAATGGTCTACGAATTCGTTTCCACATGATCATCTCCTTGTCTGGACGTGTGGGCGACGTGGGAGAGACGCTCGGTGCCTTCGTCGCGCCATGACCGCGGTCATCCCGAGGCGCTGACAGCCCCACCGGATGTGGCGACTGCGCATGGCAACCACCTCCTCACGTGGCCCGAGAATACTCTGATCCACACCACCGGTAAACAGAGCGTTCCCGATCGGTCGCTGTCGGTGCGCTATCGTCGAATGCCCTACCGAGCGATCAGCGCATCGCTACCGACCCGCTCCACAACGCACGAAGGTCTGGTGCACGAATTGGCCGAAATCGCAACCGGAGAACTCATCGCCAGACTTGTCCTGGCGGCCGTACTCGGTGCAATTCTGGGGTACGAACGCGAGTCCCGAAGCAAGACCGCTGGTCTTCGCACCCACACGCTGGTCGCGCTCGGTGCGGCCATGTTCACCGTCGCCGGCACGGCGGGGTTCGACGGGCCCAACGTGGACACTTCCCGACTTGCTGCGGGAGTGATCACCGGCATCGGCTTCATCGGTGCCGGTACGATCCTCAGAAGCGGACTCCATGTGACTGGGCTCACCACCGCGGCCACGCTCTGGATGGCCGGCGCTCTCGGAGTGGGAGCGGCGTCCGGGCTCTACGCCGTGTCGGCATCGGCTGGCGCGATCGCCCTGGCATCTCTGCTCATCCTGGGCAACATTCGACCATCGAGATTGTGGGGTCATCGCCGGCGGTTGGAGGTTCTCTACGAACCCGGTCACGGCACGCTTGGTCCCATCTACTCGGCGGTCGCCAACGCCAAGGGGGAGGTCAAGCAGATGTGGATGTCGGAAGACGATGGCTTGCGACACATCACCATGGCATTGGCCGGGGTCGACGACAACGAGTTCGCTGATG
>CAZDYO010000566.1:0-1906 GCA_964509555.1 uncultured Acidimicrobiales bacterium | reverse complement strand
GGCGACCCCGGCCGCGGGGGCTGCTGAATCGGCCGACGTGGCAACTGTCGATGGAGCGGCCGCGGATTCGAGGGCCGCAGCAGCAGTGGTGACTGTTGCACTCTGAGCGAACGACTTCTCGTTGGATGCAGAATCGCCGGACCGAGCGTCGGTGGTGGCATCAAGCGCCGAGGTCGCCGAATTGCTGCTGGAACCGCTGTCGAGGTTGATGGCCCTCAACGCGGGGACAGCCAGGGCTATGGCGACCACCGCGGCCGCCGCGGCCAGGAGCGATCGCGGTATGCGTCGTCTGCGAGCCTCCGCCAGGTTGGTGACATTGCCGCCGACCGACTCGGATCCACCACCGGCAGCCAACGCGCCGTTGATCAGATCGTCGACCACGGACGCAGGCAGGGGTTCGACTTCCTCGGCAACCAGGGATGCGTTCAGGGCCAGGCGCTCGACTCTCGCCATGAGTTCCGGCGATGACTCGACGCGGGAAATCTCGGCCGGTGAGGCCTCGCCGTCGAGGTAGGCCGAGATCAGTTCGTCGTCGGGTGAGAATGCGTCGGTCATGGTTGTGAACTCTGACGATTGCGCGGGGGTGTTTGGTTCCCGGAAATGATGTCGGCAAGCCGAGACCTACCGCGAGCGATGCGTGAACGGACGGTACCCGGCGCGATATCGAGCACTTCGGCGATCTCGGCGTAGTCGAGACCCACAAGATCTCGCAGCACGACAGCAATCCTGAATTCTTCGGGGAGCGAGGCGAGGGCGGTGTCGACGTCGATCTTCGCACTCACCGTCTCGGCGGGGTCGCGCGGCGCCAGCGCGGCCACATGGGAATCGTCCGCTCGTGAGTCCGACAGAGTGGGCTGGGGACGACGTTTGCGCCGGCGGAGCTCGTCCAGACAGGCGTTGGTGCTCACCCGGTAGGCCCACGTGGAGAAGCGTGCCCGACCATCGAAGCGGCGAAGGCCCTTGACAATCGCGATGAGTGCTTCCTGGGTGGCGTCGAGGGCGTCGGCATCGTTGCCGGTTATCCGACGACATATCGAGTGAATCATCGGCTGGTGGGTTCGCAGCAACTGATCCAAGGCGCGCGCGTCGCCATTCTGCGCGGCCGCTATCAGCGTTGGGTCGTCGTCGGAACGGGTGATTCGCGGACACTACCGGATGCGGATCACCCCATGAGGTGTCTGATTCCGGATAAGACCAACCCGATTCCCAAGGCACTGATGGCGAGGGCAATCGACATGCCGACGATGCGGGGCCAAATCGGGCGCCGTCCCACCGGGGTGATCACCGTTGGCCTCGACAGAGCCGGCCTGGTCCAACGATCCTTCGGACGGAGGCTGAGCCCCTGCATGATCACGCGCTCGAGGTCCACGGGGATGTCAGGGCGCAGGGTGTGGGGATCGGCTGGTGTTTGCTCGAGGCGGGCCAGGGCGGTGGCGATGTCGGTGGCCCCCGAGTAGGGAGGACGGCCGGTGACGGCCTCGTAGAGAACCGCGCAGAGGGAGAATGTGTCACTACGGCCGTCGAGATGGTGGCCCCGGACCTGTTCGGGTGACATGTACTTGGCCGTTCCGATGATGTCGCCGGTGGGGGAGTGACTGTGGGAAGCGGTCACGGCAGTGTCGAAGTCGGTGAGTTTCACCGTGCCGTCGTCGACCAGCATGATGTTGGCCGGTTTGACATCGCGATGGACCAGACCGGCCCGGTGCATGGCATCGAGAGCATCGGCAAGATCGATGGTCATGCCGACCGTCAGATCAATGGGAAGCGGTCCGGAATCGAGGACCGTACGCAGGTCGGTGCCATCGACCCACTCGAGGATCAAGGCCCCGTGGGGAGAATCCACCCGGTCGAGAATCGCCACCAGACTCGGATGCCGAACCGCGGCCATGGCGGCCCACACATCCCT
>CAZDYO010000565.1:0-1908 GCA_964509555.1 uncultured Acidimicrobiales bacterium | reverse complement strand
GTTCACCGATCTGTGGGAGAAAGTCGACGCAATCAACGTGCCGATCGCGCTGTGGCAGGGCGGAAAGTGGAGCGTGGTCGGCGATGAAGACGTCGAGGAGTGGATGCGTCGACAACCCGACACCGTGCATGCCGTGGTCGACGGCGCCGGTCACTCGATCCAAGGCGACCGTCCGATTGCGTTGGCCGGGCTGATCGAAGACCTCCTCGCTCGCTGAAGCGTCCCCGCGGGGACGCTTCAGATCAGCCCGCACTTCTCGAGAGCGAGACGTGCGGTGGACTCGAAATCGGGCTGCGAGAACTCGAAGCCCGCATCCTCGAGCCTGTTGGAGACGCAGCGACGGCCGGTGAGGGCCAAGCTGGCGCTGCTGCCGAGAAGAGGCGCTCCGATTCGGGCCAGCCACGCCGGAGTCGGCATCCCGATCCGTCGGCCCAGGAGACGCCGGTAGACGGCCATCATCTCCGCGTTGGTGACCGGGTTCGGCGAGGTCACGTGATAGGTGCCGGTCATCGCGGGATCATCGATGGCTCGGATCATCGCCCTGATCAGGTCATCGAGCCCCACCCACGAGACCCATTGCCGGCCCGAACCGACCTTGCCGCCGAGGCCAAGCTTTACGATCTGGGCCAGCTTCGCGGTGGCCGGGTCGTTATCCCCGCCGAGCCCGATGCCCATACGCAGCAGCACCGACCTGCCGACCCCAGCGGTTGCCTGCCGGAAGGCGGTCTCCCACGCAAGGCACACCGTGACCATCTCACGCGGGCCAATGCCTGACGGCGTGGTCGACTCGTCGATGACCGTGTCGCCGCCCTCACCGAAAATGGCCAGCGATGACGACTGCACCCATACCGGCGGGGGAGACGCACACGCCGCGATCGCCGCACCGATCGCTGTGACCGGCCCGACCCGCGATGAGATGAGCTCGTCGACGTTCTTGCGTGTGGACCTCGTGTCGACCCGGCGACCACTCAGATGCACGATCGCATCGGCGCCGTCGATCTCCTTCACCCACTCGCCCAGAGTGGAGGCGTCCCAGTTGACGGCCCGCCAGTCCTCAATGGGGCCGCCCGGCCCGCGGGTGAGCACCACCACGTCGTCGCCTCTCTCGGCCAACGGGCGCGCCAGTGCCCGCCCGAGGTAACCAGTGCCGCCGGGAATCACGATTCTCGCCATGGTGATGCTCCTGTGCCCGGGTGACGGGCGCGGTCAGATGTCGTCGATCAGGTGAAAGGTTTCGGCGAGAGGCACCCCGGCGAATCGGCCGGCCTCACGGCATTCGCCCATGATCCGGTCGCGGAACTCCAGTGTCTGCCCGGTGAGTTCGTCGGTGTCGGCCTCGTCGAGGTCGATGTACATGGTGGTCTCGAACTGGCTCTCATGGGCCAGAAGTGCGGCGATCTTGGCATCGACATGGCGATTGGCGAGCGACTCGGCGTGGTCGGCACCGTCGGTCTCGAACAACAGGATCGCCTCGGGCCGATGATGGGAAACGCCGTGCTCGGGGAAGAAGTGTGGGTCGCGAGCGGCCACGACTCCCTCGACCGCGAGCCATCCGGCCGCTCTATGGTCGGGGTGGATGCGCCATCGCTTCCACGGGTCGTGGCCCAGCACCACATCAGGCTTGAGCTCGCGAATCACCCGGGCCACCTCGCCACGCAAGCCCAGCCCGTGACCCAGTTCGCCATCGACCTGTCCGAGGAACCTCACCTCGCCGGTTGAGCCGAGCCGTCGAGCCGCCTCACGTTGCTCGACCTGCCGGAGCGCAACGAGGGCCTCGGTGTCGGCCGATGCGTCCCACGAACCCTTCGACCCGTCGGTGCAGATCAGGTGGTGGACAACCGTGCCGGCCTCCGACCATTTGGCGAACGTGGCCCCGCACTGAAACTCGACATCGTCGGGGTGCGCGGC
>CAZDYO010000564.1:0-1930 GCA_964509555.1 uncultured Acidimicrobiales bacterium | reverse complement strand
CGACCCCCTGCTCCCAAAGCAGGTGCGCTACCGAGCTGCGCCACGTCCCGTTTTCGTCTGGGCCAGCCAGACGGCCGACGAATCAGCCTCGATCCCGACACGCTATCGCCGACAGCCTTTGAGCGGGCGTCTCACGCTAGCCTCTGCGTCCATGCGATTCGTGAGGGATGCCTCGGCGTCAAGCCTCGGAATCGGCCTGGCGGCGGTCTCCCTGATCCTCCATCGGACCGTGCTCCAGAGCCAATTCCTGGTAAACGACGACTCGGCGATGATGCTCGCGGCAGACGGCTCACTATGGGGGCGCCCGACTCCGGATCTGGTGTTCATCAACCCGACGCTGGGTGGGATCATCGCCCTTCTCGGTCGGGTCATTCCCGGCGTGCCCTGGTACCTGGTGGTGCTCGACTCCGTCATGTTCGTCACTCTCGCCTCGGTGGTCGGAATGTGGCGTCATCGACTGCCGGAGGATTCGAACCATGAATGGCTGCTCCTCGGCGTTTTCATGATCTCGGTCCAAGCATGGATTTGGACAAACGTCTCGTTCACCGTCAACGCGATTCTTCTGGCCGGCGTTGGTGCCATGCTCATCGCCCACCGCCACGACGATCCCGGACCGGACTCCCTGCTGCGCAGTGTTATGGGTGGGTTCATGATCGGGGTCGCGTTCTGGCTCAGGTGGGCCGGAGCGGTGGGCGCGCTGGTCCTGATCGTTCCGTATCTCGCTGCGACACTCGGATCGCGGCTGAGGTGGAAGTCCCTGCTGCCGGGAGTGACGGTTGCCCTGCTGCTGGTCGGGGTCGGAGCGGGCACAACGTGGTACCGCTACCAGGACGCTCCCTCCTGGCAGGACTACTTCGAATACAACTCCGTGCGCACCAAGATCCACGACACGGCCCGTCGGTTCCACATGGGGGACGACAACGTTTTGGAGTCCGCGGGCTGGACCCAAAATGATGCCCAGCTTCTCACGAGTTGGTACTTCCCCGACAGGGAGGTGTTCTCCCGCGAGAGTCTCCAAGCGGCTGTCGAGGCGTCGTCCGGGAGGACCGCCCTCGGAGAGGCTGTGTCCCACACGTGGCGGAACCACTACCGGAAGCTGGTCGTGGCCGCCGCTGCCGCCATTGTGATCGCGGCATTGGTGTTGGGTCAGGGCAGGCGCCGAATTGCGCTCGTCGGGCTCACCGGGTGGATGCTTTCGGTGTCGCTGGCACTGGCGATGACCCGCAAGCTGCCGGGGCGGGTGGCTCTGGCTTTCATATTCCTGATCGTCGTGGTTGCACTCACGCAGGAGAGATCACCGACCCGCACACGGCGATCATTGGTTCTGCCCATGGTCGCCATCGTGGCTGCTCTCGGACTGCTGACAGCGGTGGATCTTCTGGGCGCACAGTCACGCATCGCTGATCATCACACAAAGTTCGAGGCTGTAGCGACCGGTATGTCAGAGGTGACCTCGGACGGCGATCTGGTGGTGTCATGGGCCGGGGCCTACCGCGGTAGCTGGGTCGACCCGAGGAGTTCCGGCGATTCCATCCCCACGGATCTGCTGCCGCTCGGATGGCAGACATTCAGCCCACCCTGGTTGGCGCTGGCCGCGACCCACGGCGTCTCCGACGTCACCCTTTCCATAGCCACTGATCCGACGGTGTACCTCGCCGTTGATCGAAGGGCCGTCGCCGACGACAAGTCGTTCGAGCGTTTCGCCTCCGACCACTTGGGGCTCGAGGGGAGGCTGAGGCCGGTGGCTCGTGTCGGTGGCGACGCCGAAATAGAACTTGCCGACATCGAGGTTCAGGTGAGCGTGGACGAGAGCCGACAGATGGTCGTCGAAACGGGGCTCGACGGCAGTGAGACATCACGGACGCTCAGGGACACACTGGGGTCGGGTTGGTTGCTGTCGGAACAACGATGGCCACAAGACATCATCGGT
>CAZDYO010000563.1:0-1930 GCA_964509555.1 uncultured Acidimicrobiales bacterium | reverse complement strand
CGAAGCCTCGGCGACCACGCGATAGGTTTCGGTGTACCGGGTGACCGGCAGGCTGTAACCACCCTGGAGCACCAGCCCGGCCATCCACCAAAGAGACACTCCCACGCTCATCACAGCGATTCGCAGGGCCGCCCGCACCGACTGCGCCAGCGGGACGCTCCGTTCGACGAAGGTGACGTGGACCAGCCAGAGGAAGGGCGCCATACCCACCAGGAGCAGTGATGTGGCGTTGACGCTTCCTATGGTGACAGCCACCAAGGCGAACAGCGCCGGGTGGCGCCACCCGCCGGTGCGAGCCGACCGGATGGTGAGCGCGATCAGCCATGGCAGTCCGGCAAACGGCAACAAGATGACCGAGATTCGGGCTGAGTAGTCGAGCAGGTAGGGACTGAGCTCGTATGCCAGCATCGCCACCAACAGACCCGGCCCCTGCCAATCCAGTGTGTCCAGCAGGAACTTCACCCCAAGGCCGGCCATGAAAAGAATGGTCGCCAGCCACAGCCGCTGCGCAAACCAGTCTGGGCTGCCCAACTGATCGAGCAGCCAGTAGAACGGGCCCATCGGCCACAGGTAGCCGATGGTCTGGTGCGTGACGGTTCCGAGGGCGACGTCACTGTCCCAGAGCGATGTCGACCTCGACATCCACTTCGCGGGATCGAGATACAGGTAGGTCTTGGTGTCGGCACCGACCCGACCCGGGCTCGACGCGATTATCGGGAGGAACGCGATCAGCGCGGCGATGACCACAACCATCCGGGGACGGTTCTCAGGGGCTGTGACGCCTCTCAGCGCCCGGATGCCGGGCCTCAAATCACCGATGCCGATGTCGGATCGCCTCTTGGGCCAACACCGAAAGGGTGTCGTGGGCGGTGCGCTCCCAGGTGAAGGCCCGAGCCCACTGCGTTGCCGCGTCGGCCATACGTGACCGTAGATCGATGTCGTCCAGAACCCGGGTCAGCGCATCGGCAAGTTCCGACCCGCCGGACACCAGGATGCCGGTGACGCCGTCGTCGATGGCATCGACGTGGCCCGCGATTCTGGTGGCCACCGCGGGAGTCCCACAGGCCGCAGCCTCGGTGATGGTCATGCCCCAGCCCTCACTTTGAGAGGCGCTGGCGAGTACCCATGCCGACCGGTAGTGATCGACCAGGTCGGAAGCGCTTATCCGGCCCGGAAGCTCACACCATTCCTCAGCGTTGAGCTCACGAACCCGTCGTTCGAGGGCCTCTCGTTCGTAGCCCTCACCGACTATCACCAAGGTGGCCGGAATCTTGTCGCGCACTCTCCGAACCGCGTCGATCAGGACATCGAAGGACTTGGAGGGCATCAGCCGTCCGACGGCCACGACCTTGGGAGTTGGTGACTTCTCTCCGCCCGGCTCGAACATGGGATCGATTCCCGGTGGGACGACGCTGACATTCGCGGCCCGCATTCCCATTCGCTCGATGATTGTGGCGCGCGACGACTCCGAAAGCGTGATGACCTTCGTGGAACGGTAGAACGGGGGAGCAACATGTCGCTCGAGGATCTGGCCAGCGCGCGCCAGTTTCGGGGTCAGAACCATCGGCCACATGGCCTCATGAACGTGGTGAAGCCACGTGACCCGCGGGCCCCGGGCCCAGATGGGGGAGAAGAACGGCACGCCGTTCCAGATCTCCACCAAGCCGTCACGTTTGCCGCTCCGCCCCGATATCTCGGATGCCACCGCCCGCGGGAACACGAGATACCTGCCGGCCTTGCGAACCACGCGGTAGCCGTCGCGCACCGACTCCGGAAGAGATCCCTGTGCGTAAGAGCTGCGCATACTCACCTCGATGCCGGCACGGGCCCACAGGGCCGCGATCTTCGAGGCGTGAACCTCTGATCCGCCGGCCTCGACGTCGGCGAGGTCCCGCCAGGCAAGAACATGGATTCTCCGAAGTCCGGCCTC
>CAZDYO010000562.1:0-1942 GCA_964509555.1 uncultured Acidimicrobiales bacterium | reverse complement strand
CTAGCGACTGCATACACGCCCCACTTGCGGTCGTTAGCGACATCCGCCATCGTCCAGAAGAGCACTCGGACCAGCACGATGACGAGAACGCCAGCGAAGGCGAATCGCCGATACTCGATGCCGTCAATCTCCGGCTGGACTACCCCGCTGAGGCCCAAGACAAGGAAGACGTAGTAGAACGGAGCTTCAAGCACCCTCCCGTAGTGGGTGGTCCTCCAGTTCCAGGCGCTCCGCAGATGGAAGCCAGCGAGACGGATTGGCTTGGCGCTCATTAGCTCCCTCTCTGCAGGTAGGCCTGGCGAAGTGATCGCCCAACCATGCGTACATCCGTGACTACATCGCCTGGAAGTTTCGAGAGAAGTGCGATGGGATCATCATTCGCGGCGACAAGCACTCGAGCCGCGTTTGCTTCTGCGTCGACCTCCCAACCTTCAGCAACCAGTCGGCGAGCGTCGGACGCGTCCAAGGTGTCGAACGAAACAACGAGCTCGCGGGCGGTCTCGTCGTCGCGGTGGCTAAAGCCTGTGACGCTCTCAGGGGCATGGACTTCGCCGTCCTCGATAAGCAGAACTTGGTCGGCGCAGTTCTCGATCGCGGCAAGGTCATGAGAACTCACCACTACCATTGCGCCGTTGTTGGCGCGACTCCTTAGCTCGGACATCACCGCATCAGAAGCCTCAGGGTCGAGGCCTGCACAGGGTTCGTCGAGGACATATATGTCGGCTGTGTAGGCGAGGGCGCGAGCCACCTGGACGCGCTGCAGCTGGCCCCCCGACAAAGTCTCCGCCTCCCTGTCGCGCACCCCATGCAGATCTAGAAGCCGGAGGACTTCGTCGACGCCGTCGGTTGGCAGGCCTCCGACAGCGGGAAGTCGGACGTTCTCTTCAACCGTGAGTGACCAGTCCACGAGGGTGCGTTGCGGCGCCCACCCCAGTGTGCTCCCTGTTGAGATTCGTACGATTCCCGCCGTCGGCTGAATCAAACTGCAGATCAGGTTGATAAGCGTCGACTTGCCGGCGCCGTTGGGACCGATGACACCGAGCATCACGCCATCGGAGATCTCCAGATCCGTCGCGCGAAGTCCCCAGACACCATTGGCGTATTGCTTGCATGCCCCGTTGAGCTCGATCGTCGCTATGTCTCCGCCTCCGTCTTGCTAGCAATTGTCGCGTGTCATGCGACGTCGCATAGTTCGTTCACGCGAACAGACTTGCACAATCTCGTGAGGCACGAGTGCTCTGACCACGATCTTGGGGACTGTCCGATCTCGTTTGGTGGGTTTGACCTCAGCCCCGATGGGATTCAGCTCACGTACTGCACGCGGGACTCACTCCATTCGAGATTGCCGACCGAATCTTGGCGCTGCCGATGAGCTCCATGTGGCGACCACCGAGGTGTTGAGGAGCCCCCGATCCTGCTAACGCATTGCTAACGAAATTCCTGAAACGGCCCGTCAGCCGACGACACGGCCCGACACGGGATCTCGCGAAACCCCTGATCAGAGGCTATAAATCGACACTCGCCGATACGGCACGAAACCTACTTTTGCGACTTAAACCCCTCGGCCCTTTTGAGGGCATGCGGGTTCGAATCCCGCCCCGGGCACCGCTCTGATTCCGTCCCAGCCGCGAAAACGTCCCCGCGGGGACGTTTTCGCAACCGCGAAGTGATCAATGTCTGCATCGCCCTGGACCTCGGGCGGGCTATGGAATTTCGATGGTTAGGTCGCCCACAATCAGCACGTATCCGTCGCCTTGACGGTGGGTGGAGAGGGCCGTGGACGCGACGTCTATCGGCGGGTCTAACGTGGCGACAACGCGGTCAGTCCGGTGGCCGGCGTTCGCGGACGCGGCTCTCGCGGCATCGACCAGAGCCACCGCATGAGGCGCGTTGGCCGGGTCGGCAAGGATCATCCCGAGGCCCTCAATCATTGCCGCCTCCA
>CAZDYO010000561.1:0-1947 GCA_964509555.1 uncultured Acidimicrobiales bacterium | reverse complement strand
GTCAACCTGCCGCAGTGGCCGTTCTCTGCGGTGGCTGTCGGCCTCCTGATACTGGCCGCACTTCGACACCCCAGAGTGGGCACGCTGGCAGCAGTCGTGGCGGCGATGTCGCTCGGATTGGCCTCCCTCTACATCATGATCCAGCAGCGACGCTTCCGATACCCGCCGGTCTTTGTCTGGCCGCAGCAGTTCGAGCGAGTTCACATCCTGGGAGTGCTCGCCATCTTGTTGATTGCCGCCGAGTATGTGCGCTCGGCCGCCGCGCCGTCGGGTGGCGCCGACGAATGGGACGCCTAGGCGTTGGCCAGAGCGAGGGCGTGCTGAACCAACTCCAGCAGAGTCGTCTTGGTGGCGCCTAGGTCGCGTGCATCGGTGACCACCATGGGAGTGGTGTTCGGCACGGCGAGTGCCTCGCGCACCTCATCGAGCGTGTACGGCACCTTCCCGAAGAATGCGTTGACCGCCACCACGAACGGGATCCCCGAGTTCTCGAAATAGTCGATCGCAGGGAAGCAGTCCTCGAGTCGGGATGTGTCCACGAGCACCACAGCACCTATCGCTCCCCGGACGAGGTCGTCCCACATGAAGTGAAAGCGATCCTGTCCCGGTGTTCCGAACAGGTAAAGGATCAGATCATCGCCGAGGGTGATCCGTCCGAAATCCATGGCCACGGTGGTGGTCGACTTGGCGGCCACACCGGCGATATCGACACCTTCGCTCTTGCTCGTGAGCGAGGCTTCCGTGGTGAGTGGTTCGATCTCGCTGATGGAACCGACGAACGTCGTCTTGCCGACCGCGTAACCGCCGGCCACCACGATCTTCACCGGAATCGGCACCGGCTTCTCGCCTCGTGCCTTCTCAGATCGCTTGAAGACCATGAAGAACCCTTTCGAGGAGGCGCTGATCGGGCCGGACTGACTGGTCGGTTCCGGTCGACACGCCCCGATGCGTGTTGAGGAACCCCTCGGTGACCATGTCCCCAACCAGCACACGGGCCACACCAAGGGGCATGGAGAGTCGGGCCGAAATCTCCACAATCGAGATCGGCGATTCGGCGAGATCGGCGATGGGGGCGAGCTGTGTCACCATCCGGTCGCGAGCCGCGCTCCCCCGATCGGTGAGGACCACGATTGTTTCCAGCGCCAGTTCGGTGCTGGAACGCACGCGCCCCCCGGTGAGCGCATAGGGCCTCACACGTAGGCGGTCGATCCCCGGATCGTCGGTCATCGCGGGAGGGTGCCCTGCAGTTCGGCCCGAAGTGACGGAGTCAGGATCGGTCCGGCCTTTTCGACCAGGACGGCCATCTCGTATCCGACAAGTCCCACGTCACAGTTCGCATCGGCTACGACGGCCAGTGCCGACCCGTCGCTGATACCAGTTACGAACAGGAAGGCGTGCTCCATCTCCACGATCACTTCGTTGACCCGGCCTCCGCCGAAACGTCCGGCTGCGCCGTATGCCAGTCCGATCAGACCCGAGGCCACAGCGGCAAAGCGATCGGCTGAGTCGCGGTCGAGCCCGCCCGACATGGCCATCGGGAGCCCATCGGATGAGAGGACCACCGCCTCGGACACCCCGGGAACGTGGTCCACGAAGTTGCTGACGAGCCAATTGACGTTGCTTGCGGCTGAGCTCATTTGTGGCATGGTGATCCTCAACTCTTCCCGGTGGTCGATTGATCGCCGGGTACATGTCCCCGTTGCAGCCCGCCCCGGTAGCGGGAAAGCATTTCTCGTATCTCCTCTGGCGACCGGCCGCTTGGTGACACGGCCTCCGGGGAGCGGCCATCCGGAGCGGCGGGTTGATCAGTCACGGTGCGACCCGGCGTTCTACGGGTCAATCCGGAGCGGGTCACCCGACCCGAGTCGTCACGATCGGGTCCACGGGTAGTTTCTCCGGCATTGTCGGCCCCATGGGTCGACGCCGCGGGGTTGGTTCTGGTTCGTC
>CAZDYO010000560.1:0-1953 GCA_964509555.1 uncultured Acidimicrobiales bacterium | reverse complement strand
CGGGCCAAGCGGAAAGCCGACTGGGAGGCGGACCAGGCCAAACGGGCCAAGGCCCTGGCCGAAGCCGAGGCAGCCGAACAGGCCGCCAAGTCGGCGCGTGACCAGGCCAACGAGGCCCGCGACGCCGCCGACAAGGCGGCCAAGAGCGCTCGCGCCGAAGCCGACCGTCTCGAGGGAGAAGCCGCCGCGGCCGAGACACGCGCCGCGGAACTCAAGAAGGACCTCAACGAGTGCCTCGGCCTGAAGTCGGGCCCTTCCACTCATTGGGGTGGTCCGGTCGGCATTGGCGAAGACCCCGACGGTGGGTGCTTCCCCGAGGGCAACGTCGAACGCCGGGTGCTCGACCACTTCAAGCAGACCGTCAAGGTCGACATCTGGGTGACCGTCCGCCCGAGTTCCCGGTCGCATCTCGAGGCCGAGCGAATCGCCGGCGAGATCGAGTGGTGGCAGCACATGTTCGGCACCGCCTCCGCTGCGATCAACGTGACAGGAGCCGTCAAGGGCCTCGGCACCCGCACCGTGAGCGACGCCGTGTCGACCGCGGCCTCAGGAGCCACTGTCATAGCGGGAGACAGCCCGAGTATCGGGATTGACATCCCCACCGTTCCCTCGCAGGTGCCGGTGGTGATCCTGGAGGGCCTGGCCGCCACCACCAAGACCATCATCCGGTCATTCGGGGGTTGGATCAAGAACAACCACATCGAGACCATCGCCGAGTTCGGATTCCAACAACGCGATGTTGAGCTCACCTGGGTCGAGATGTGGAAATGCCAAAACGGTGCCATGAGGTGCGTGGAGCGGGTCCTCGAGATCAACATGGGAGCAGTCAAGAACTCCGGCAGTATCCGCCGCGAGGTGTTCCAACCGCGTGAGAACTGGGAACCCAGGGTCCAGGGGCTGGCCCGAACTCTTGCCCACCAAGCCCAGAGTTCCAGCAAGCGGATGATCGACTTCATGCAGAAGCATCAGGCCGGGCCCTGCGGCGGCTGATGACGTCGCTCCCCTCCACCACCGACCCACTCCTCCAACCCTTCCGGCTCGGTCGACTCACGCTACGCAACCGGATCTTCTCGAGCAGTCACGCACCCGCCTACAACACCGACGGCACTCCCAGTGAACGCTACGCGGCGTACCACGAGGAGAAGGCCAAGGGCGGTATCGGTATGACGATGATCGGTGGTTCGAGCAACGTCTCCGCCGACTCGGCGTCGCTGTGGGGCCAACTCGACTACAGCACCAACGCCATCATCGAACCGCTCGGGCTCATGGTTGATCGCATTCATCAACACGGCACCGCGGTGATGAGCCAGCTCACCCACATGGGTCGACGCAACGTCTCCAACGACGGCGATTGGTTGCCTCTGGTGGCGCCATCATCCATTCGCGAGCCGATGCACCGCTGCTGGCCCAAGGAGATGGAGCACTCCGATATTCGCAGAATCGTGGCCGACTTTGCAGCGGCGGCCCATCGAGCCCGCGAGGCCGGGCTTGATGGTGTGGAACTCTGCGCCACCAGCCACCTGATCGACCAGTTCTGGACTCCGCTGGCGAACCAGCGAACCGATGAGTACGGCGGGTCGCTCGACAACCGCCTCCGTTTCGCGTTCGAGGTGATCGATGCCATCCGTGATGCCGTCGGCCACGACCTCCTGCTGGGCATCCGCATGATCGGCGACGAAGATCAGCCGGGTGGACTCCGACGTGAGGAGAGTGCCGAGATCGCGACACGATTGGCCGAATCCGGATCCCTCGACTTTCTCAACATCACCAGTTCATCCCTGTCCACCGACGCCGGCCTGTCGAAGGCCATACCGCCGTCGGGAACGCCGCTGATGCCGTATGTGACCATGGCCGCGGCGATCAAGGAGACGGTCGACATTCCGGTTCTCCACGCCACACGAGTCACTGATCTTTCCTCGGCTCGACACGCGATCGAGGCCGGACTCGTCGATC
>CAZDYO010000559.1:0-1961 GCA_964509555.1 uncultured Acidimicrobiales bacterium | reverse complement strand
GACCGGGCTCCGAAACTCATCGCGGCCATGAAGGAGGAGGCGGCCCTGTTTGCCGATGAGGCCGGTATCCCCCCCGAGCAGGTGGCGTTCGGTGGTAGATCGATGGGGGGCAGAATCGCCTCGATGGCAGTGGCCGAAGGCATGCCGGCCGCGGCGCTCGTCATGTTGAGCTACCCGCTTCACCCGGTGGGCAAACCCGAGCGGCTCCGCGTCGAGCACTTCCCGGATATTCATGTGCCGATCATGTTCTGCAACGGTGATCGCGATCCGTTCGGAACACCCGACGAGACCGCTCGCGAGGTCCAGACCATCGCCGGTCCGGTGACCATCCATTGGCTCGCCGGGCAGCGTCACGACCCCAAGCCGGCGTTCGACCACGAAATCATCGAGGCAGTGGCAGCATTTCTCGGTGTCGACGTGATCCCGTGATGGCCATGGCGGGGCGGCTGTAGTCTCGCTGGAGTGTTGGAGCGAATAGCCGGTCTCGAAGACGAGTTGCGTGAGGTCGAGATTCGTCTCGGCGATCCCGCGGTCCAGCGCGACCAGGGTCAACTCGCCGACCTGGGCCGGAGATTCAAGCAGCTTGAGGAGATCGTCAACTGTGGTCGGTCCCTTCGGGCCGCCGTCGACGACATCGAGGCGGCGCGCTCGATGCTGGCCGAAGCCGACAGCGAGGAACGCGATGAGCTCCGTGCCGAGATCGAGGAGCTGGAGGAGCTCGCCGCGGCCGAAACCGAGCGGCTGCGCACCTTGATGCTTCCCCGCGACCCCAACGATGATCGCAACGTGATTGTCGAGATTCGCGGCGCGGCCGGGGGTGAAGAGGCCAATCTCTTCGCTCGGGACCTGTTCGAGATGTACGAAGCCTTCGCCAAGCGTCAGGGCTGGCACATGGAGGTGTTGGGTTCCTCACCATCGGATCTCGGCGGATTCACCGAGATCACCTCGTTGATGTCGGGTGACTCCGTCTGGACCCGCATGAAACACGAAGGCGGCACCCATCGGGTGCAACGGGTGCCGGTCACCGAGTCTCAAGGCCGTATCCACACATCCTCGGCCACGGTCACCGTGTTGCCCGAGGCCGCCGAGGTGGAGGTCGACATCAGGGATCAAGACCTTCGCATCGACACCTACAGGTCATCCGGCCCCGGAGGCCAGTCGGTCAACACCATGGATTCGGCCGTGAGAATCACCCACATCCCGACCGGGATCGTGGTGGCCATGCAAGACGAGAAAAGCCAGTTGAAGAACAAGGCCAAGGCCATGCGGGTCCTGCGGTCGAGGTTGCTGGCCGCCGAGCAGGAAAAGGCGGCTGCCGAGCAGGCCGTGCTCCGGCGCGATCAGGTTGGCGCGGGCGACAGGTCGGAGAAGATCCGCACCTACAACTTCAAGGAGAACCGGGTCAGCGACCATCGGATCGGGCTCACCATCCACAAGCTTGATCGGGTGCTGGCCGGTGAACTCGACGATGTGAGCGACGCCCTTGTCGCCGATGAACGCCGTCGTCAGCTCGAGGGCGGGTCGTGAACCCGGAGGGCGACACCGTCGCTTGGTCGGTGTTTCTTGCCGAGGCAACAAGAAGGCTGACAGCAGCCGGTTGCGAGAACCCGAAGGTCGACGCCCGGCGGATAGTGGAGGAGGCGGCCGGTATCGACCCAGCCGAGTTTCCCGGCCTGCTGAATGATCCGGCGACCGTCGGGGGAGTGGCTCGGTTCGATTCGATGTTGGCCCGTCGCGAGGCCGGCGAGCCGTTGCAGTACGTCCTCGGTCGATGGGGTTTCCGTCATCTCGACCTGATGGTCGATGAGCGGGTGCTCGTGCCGCGCCCGGAGACCGAGGTTGTGGCCGGACTGGCCATCGCCGAGGTCGAAAAGCGGTCGAAGATGCGGGGCGCGGAGGTGGTGGTGGCCGATCTGGGCACCGGAACCGGCGCAATCGGTCTTTCGGTGGCCAAGGAATGT
>CAZDYO010000558.1:0-1967 GCA_964509555.1 uncultured Acidimicrobiales bacterium | reverse complement strand
CAGCGCCACGGGGGCCGCCGACGGGCCAGCCGAATACTGGCCATCGGCCGTGGGTGACGATTCGGTGGCGACCTCGGTGTCTTCGACGAACTCAGGGGCCTGATCGCGCCAGAACTTCACGACCGCCCTGACCTCTTCCTCCTCGACCCAGCAACCCTGAATACGATGGGGCGACGAAGATGAGGGGCCGAGCAGGAGCAGGTCGCCCTTGCCGACCAGGCGTTCGGCACCGGGCTGGTCGAGAATGACCCTTGAGTCGGTGAGGCTCGACACCGCAAAGGCCAGGCGGGCCGGAACATTGGCTTTGATGACCCCTGTGATCACGTTGACCGACGGCCGTTGAGTGGCGATCACGAGATGAATGCCCACGGCGCGAGCCATCTGAGCGATTCGGGCAATGGAATCCTCGACATCACGAGCGGCAACCATCATCAGATCGGCAAGCTCGTCGACGACGATCAGGATGAACGGAAGCCGCTTGTAGACCAGCGGCTCGCCGGAGGCATCGACCTCACCGAGTCCGGCGTGGAGCTTGTCGTTGTCGATCGCGTTGTTGTAGCCGGTGATGTCGCGGAAGCCGACCTTCGACAGAAGGTCGTAGCGGCGGTCCATCTCCCGAACCGCCCACGCCAGGGCGTTGGCTGCCTTGCGAGGATCGGTGACCGGCGCGGTGAGCAGATGTGGCGCCCGCTCGTATTGGCCCATCTCGACCCGCTTGGGGTCGACGAGAATCATGCGTACCTGATCAGGCGTGGAGCGCATGAGGATCGAGGTGAGGATCGAGTTGAGGCACGAAGACTTGCCGGCCCCGGTGGCCCCTGCGATCAGCACGTGGGGCATGGTGGCCAGGTTGATCATGGCGTTGCGGCCATTGATGTCGCGTCCGATGGCCACCTCAAGGGGGTGTTTGGCCTCCCGGGCCTCTCGCGAGGCGAGGATGTCGCCCACCGCCACTATCTGGCGGTCGGTGTTGGGCACCTCGACCCCGATCGCCCTTCGACCGGGGATGGGCGCCAGAATCCGCACGTCGGGCGAAGCCATCGCGTAGGCGATGTCCTTTCGAAGGCTCTCGAGTTTCGACACCTTTACGCCCTCACCGAGCTCGAGGACGAATCGGGTGACCGTGGGACCCACCACCGGTTGCAAGAGCGTGGTTTCGACTCCGAACTGGGACAGGGTGGCCTGGAGCAGGCGACCACGCTCGACAACGAGGGTCTTGTCGATCGACTGCCTCCTCGATCGGCTCAGAAGCGATGTCGGGGGTAGCTTCCAGATCGAGTTCCTGGGGGCGGATGGCAACGGCAGGGCCTGCTGCTCAACCTCGGCGGCGGGCTCCGCTCTCTCGTGGTGCCCCGCAGGTATCTCGGGCTCCGGCTCCGGTGTGGGCTCCGGCTCCGGTGTGGGCGTGGGCACGGGCGGCGGGGTCGATTGAGCAACAGAACCGTCGGTGAGATCGATCTCGTCGGGGTATTGATCGATGGGCTCACCAAATAGGCCCCGCACGACCCGAAGCGCGGCCGATCCGGCCGGCTTCACCAGCCCGGTGAGCGTGGAGCCAAAGGCCCGAGCCGACGAACCGGTTAGGACGATCACTCCGATGAAACCGACTGCGACAAGGATGAGCACCGCGCCGGTGGCGGCGGCAAGCGCATGGAGCGGACCGCCCACAGCCATGCCCACCACTCCACCGGCGGCCCCCAGCTCGGATATCGGATCATCGATTCCCGGTCGGCCACGCCCCACATGGAGCAACCCGGCAACACTCACGGTGAGCAGCAGCCCACCGATCATCGCCCGGGCGATCCGCTCCGAGGAATCGCCATCCTCTTCGCGCCCGCGAACCATCACCCAACCCGCGGCCACCAGACCCAGCGGCAACACCATCCTGACCAGACCAAGCGAGAGAGCCAGCACATCGTCGATGACCGTTCCGACCGCGCCGACCACACCAACCCACACACTGGCCG
>CAZDYO010000557.1:0-1967 GCA_964509555.1 uncultured Acidimicrobiales bacterium | reverse complement strand
TCGTTTGTCCGCACCCATCACAACAAGAGCGCGTTGCGACGCATGGCGGTGCTCGAACCGTTGGAGGTGGTGATCGACGATTGGCCCGAGGGTCAGGTCGTCGAGGTTGATGCCATCAACAATCCGGAGGACCCGGCGGCCGGCACTCGCAAGGTGCCCTTCACCGGCAGGTTGTTCATCGAGCGCAACGATTTCATGGTCGACCCACCGAAGAAGTTCTACCGGCTCTCCCCGGGGCGTGAGGTTCGCCTGCGGGCCGGTTACTTCGTCACCTGCACAAGTTTCGACACCGACGAGTCAGGTGATGTTGTGCGGGTCCATTGCACCCACGATCCCGAGTCACGCGGCGGCCAGTCACCGGATGGTCGCAAGGTGAAGGCCACGCTCCACTGGGTGTCGGCTGATCACGCCATCGACGCCCGGGTGGCGCTCTACGGTCGACTCTTCACCGATTCACATCCCGGGGCCGATGGCACCGACCCGCTCGAGTCGATCAACCCCGACTCACGCGAGGTCCTCACGGGATGCAAGCTTGAGCCGATCCTGGCCGGTACCCCCGGCGGTGACGTCGTGCAATTCGAACGGCTGGGCTATTTCGCCCACGACTCGTCTGACTCCGACCTTTGGCATCGCACGGTTGGTCTACGTGATGAGTGGGCCAACATTCAGAAACGTCAGGCCAAATCAAAGGGTTGACCCGCCACCAGGGTGGCGAGGTTGGGTGTGTTCAGACGTGGGCGGCAAGGGTGTCGCGGACGGCGTCGTAGCCGGGAACCCGCCCGGCCATCACGACCTCTTCGTCGATGACCAGAGCGGGTGTCGACATGACTCCGTAAGACATGATCTCAGCGACGTCGGTGATGTCGGTGATCGCCACGTCGAGATTCAGTTCGGCCAGGGCTTTTTCGGTGAGGGTTTCGAGGTTGCGGCAGTTGACGCATCCGGTTCCGAGAATTTTGATGTCCATTGTTTTTGCTCCTTGATGATTCGAATTGGCTGGGTGACGTGTGGGCTTGATGCTGCTCACAACACGGCGTTGAACATGTAGCCGGTGGCGATGATTCCAGTGCCGACGACAGCCACGAATACGCCGATGAGTGGCAGTTTCAGCACACGACGCAGGAGGATCATTTCCGGTAGGGAGAGGGCGACGATCGACATCATGAAGGCCAGAACGGTTCCCATCGCCATGCCTTTGGAGTGGAGAACCTCTACCAAGGGGATTGCGCCGGCGGCATTGGAGTAGAGAGGTATTCCGAGCAGAACCGCCACCAGCACACCGAACGGGTTGCCGTTGCCGGCCCATTTGGCGAACAGGTCCTGCGGTGCCCATCCGTGGAGCAGGGCGCCGAGGGCGATGCCCACAAGAAGGAACGGCCAGACCTTCCCGATGATGGTGGCCACTTCCTGCTTGCCCATCTGCACCCGGTCGCTCCAGGTGAGCCCGGCCGAGGGGTCGACGACCTTGCCGTTGAGCCGTGTTTCAAATACGAACGGTTCGACCCAGCGTTCGAGGCGAAGCTTGCCGATCACCCATCCGGCCATGATGGCCACCACCAGGCCGGAGCCCACGTAGAGGGCGGCGATCCTGAATCCGAACAGCCCGTACAGAAGCACCACGGCCACTTCGTTGACCATCGGGCTGGCTATCAGGAACGACATCGTGACGCCCAGCGGCACGCCGGCGGCGACGAACCCAATGAACGCCGGGACTGCGGAGCACGAACAGAACGGGGTGACGGTTCCGAGGCCTGCGGCCATGACGTTGCCGACTCCCTCTCGGCGTCCGCCGAGCAGCGCCCGGGTGCGCTCCACACTCATGAACGATCGCAGCACTGTTATCACGAAGATGATTCCGGCCAACAGAAGGAGGATCTTGGTGGTGTCGTAGACAAAGAAGTGCACAGCTGATCCGGCCTTGCCGGAGGCGTCCATACAGGACAACCCGGAGACGAGCCAGTCCCATC
>CAZDYO010000556.1:0-1987 GCA_964509555.1 uncultured Acidimicrobiales bacterium | reverse complement strand
ACAAGAGCCCCCGAGCCGGCCGAACGCCGACGCCATCGTGGCTGGCCAGGAAGTTGAGAAAGGTGGCACCGGCCGGTGGTGGTTCCAGGCCCGTGGCCCAGGCCACCAGCGGGTCCGTGTCGCCACTCACCAACGCGTGGAGCACGAGCGGAGGCAGGGCGAACTGGTAGACCGCCGAGGCCTCCGGAACCTCCGGGGTACCGAAATAGGAGACGTTGTTGACGTGATCCACATTGGTCTCGGTGACCAGCAGGATCTCGGGGTCGATGTCGCTTAGGCAGTCCCTCAGAAGGGCCACGATCGCGTGGGTCCGGGGCAGGTGAATCGACTTGGTTCCCCGCTCCTTCCAGAGAAACGCCACAGCATCGAGCCTCACCGCCGCCGCTCCCCGGGCCACGAACTCGAACACCACCCCGAACATTGTCAACAGGACTTCCGGATTCGCGTAGTTGAGATCCACCTGATCGGGGCCGAAAGTGGTCCACACATCGACGGAGACTCCATCGGCCCGATCAAAACGCGTCGTGAGCGGCGATGATCTCGGACGCACCACGGTCGACAGGTCGTCGTGGGCCCCAACGGTCTTGAACCATCCCCGGCGGCCGGGCTCGTCGGCGAGGAACTGCCTGAACCAGACGCTCCCCGACGACAGGTGGTTGATCACCGCGTCGGCCATCACATCGAAGCGATCGGCCAGGTCGCTGAACGACTGCCAATCTCCGTGTCGTTCATCCACAGCCGTCGGGTCGACCACACTGAAGCCGCCATCGGATGACCAGGGATGGATCGGCAACACGTGGATTCCGGTCAGCACCGATCCGAAATGGGTCGCAACCGACTCCCCGAGCACGTCGAGACCAGCCGCGTCGACTCGGGCCGGATTGGTGAACTGGTCGGGGTAGGCGATCACCCAGGCGTCGCGCTCCGACAGTCGATGAGCGCCGCGATGGCGACGCGACGCGCACGATTCGATCAGCCGCTCAAGGCCCTGCGCGACCCCATGTTGGCCTGGGCCGTGAATCGCGGCCAGCAGACGGGACCGAGCCGAGCGACTCAGGCGTTGACCTCATCGGGCATGGTCGTGGTGGTGTCGGCGCCACTCACGGATCTTGCCTGGGCCAGGAGCCGATCCAGCTCTTCCTGGGCCGCCGCCCACGCCTGGTAATCGGGCGGGTCGGCCGAGAGCGCCTCACGAGCCGCGGCTCGCTGAGCCTCGATCTGGTCAAGAATCTCCACGATGTCGAGAGAGTTGTCGGGCGTGGTGGGTGTCTCCGGGGTGGTGGGTGTGGAGTCGCCCGGCGAGCTCGGCTGATTGGGATCTGTCGACGGGATGGAGACACCGTCGAGAACATCGCTGAAGTCCTCGCCCGGATAGAGCTGCGCAAGAGCATCGGCGAGATTCTTGCCCAACGCGATCTGCTCGCCCTCGCCCACAGCGGCGATCACGAACTCGAGAGTGGGCACACTGGTGCCCTCGGCGGCCACATAGAGAGGCCTCACCCAAAGAATCGAGTTGTCGAGCGGGAGCAAAAGAATGTCGCCGAACTGCACCGACGATCCGGAGTCGTTGAGCAGTGTGAGCTGACTCGAAATCTGCTTGTTCTGGGCAATGGCCGAGGCCACCAGAACCGGGCCCGGGGCCTGCGAACCGGTGACCTCGTATGACACCAGCCTGCTGGTGCCATCGGGCCGCATCTCGCCGGCCACGAACGCCTCCAATTCACGACGGTCGTCCTTCACATCGAACGGTACGAACGTGCGCAGGGTGACGTAAGAGGTCTCTTCCTCCCCCGGCAACTTGATGAGCGTGTAGTACGGATCGATACGAGCTTCGCGGACGCTGACCACACCCGTGTCGGAATTGATGGTGGTGACCGCGCTGCCACCGGCCCTGACCGTGCGACCCGGATCCTGGGCCACCGACCAACGACCGGTGCCGATCACGAAGGCGGTGGGGTCGCTGATCTGATAGGTGCCCCACATGTTG
>CAZDYO010000555.1:0-1988 GCA_964509555.1 uncultured Acidimicrobiales bacterium | reverse complement strand
AGCTACGGGCGGCCAGGATGCTGTGAGCCCTGCTGATGAAACAGTTCGAGCCGAACAACCCCAAGTCGCTGTCGTTGCGCACCCACTGCCAGACCAGCGGACGGAGCCCCACCGCCCAAGATGTCCACAACAACGTGATGCGCACATGTATCGAGGCCATGGCCGCCACCCAGGGCCACACCCAGTCGCTTCACACCAATGCCTTCGACGAGGCGTTGGCCCTGCCGTCGGACGCCTCCGCCCGCATCGCCCGCAACACACAACTGTTCCTGCAGCAGGAGTCGGGCACCACCCGCACGGTCGACCCGTGGGGTGGAAGCCACCACCTGGAACGGCTCACTCAGCAGCTGGCCGAACGGGCATGGACCCACATCACCGAGGTGGAGGACATGGGCGGGATGGCTGCAGCGATCGAGGCCGGCATACCGAAGCTCCGCATCGAGGAGGCTGCGGCCCGCACACAGGCCCGTATCGATTCGGGGCAGCAGACCGTGATCGGTGTCAACAAGTACCGGCTCGACGAGCCCGAGCATGTCGACGTTCTGAAGATTGACAATGCCGCGGTTAGAGCCTCACAGATCGAGAAGCTGCGGCGACTACGGGCCGAGCGTGACGCGGGTGCGCTCGACCGGGCCCTGACGGTGCTCACCACCGCGGCAGAATCCGGATCGGGCAATCTTCTCGCGCTGGCTGTCAACGCGGCCCGGGCCAAGGCCACGGTGGGGGAGATGAGCGACGCCCTTGAAACCGTCTACGGTCGTCATGTAGCGAGAATCCGAACAATTGAAGGGGTCTACAGGTCCGAGGTGGGCAACAACGAAGATTCAGTGGCCGCCGTACGCGGAAAGGTGAAGGCGTTCGCCGCCGAGCACGGCCGCAGGCCGCGCATCCTCGTGGCGAAGATGGGTCAGGATGGTCATGATCGCGGCCAGAAGGTCATCGCCACGGCCTTCGCTGATCTGGGGTTCGACGTCGATATCGGTCCGCTGTTCCAGACCCCGGCCGAGGTGGCCCGCCAGGCCGTCGAAGCCGATGTCCATGTGGTGGGGGTGTCGTCGTTGGCCGCGGGTCATCTCACTCTCGTGCCCGAACTTCGCGACGCTCTGGCCGACTTGGGTCGAGCCGATATCAAGATCGTGGTCGGCGGCGTGATCCCGCCCGACGACATTCCTGCCCTCCTCAGGATGGGCGCGGTGGCCGTCTACCCGCCCGGCACCGTGATCGCCGACGCAGCCGTCGAACTGCTAAACCATCTGGGGTGAGGCTCACCTCTGGCGGAACCGCGATGTTGGCAGCGTCGTTGATCGCTGCCTCGTGCGGGAGCGGAGGAAGCGGCAGTTCAGTTGTGGAGACTTCAGGTTTCCCCCGGACCACGCAGGCCGGGGTTGAGATCACAGCTGCCGGCACAGTTGAGTCACTGCCATTGCCCGCTTGCTTCACGCTGCCTGAAGGCACCGACTGCGAAGTCGACGTTCCGGTTGTGATCGTCACGGCGGCCTCCGGTGATCAACTTGTTCGTCTGCGTCTCAGAGGAACTCCGGAGGCCATCAAGCCTCCCAACAATTTCGGCGATCTGGGATTTCCGATGTCGATCCAGGTGCTCGAGACCGACGGCGACATGGTGGTGGTGGCAGTGTCCGTGCGTCCCACCGGGAACGCAACCGTGCGCCTGATCGCCGACGGAGAGGTTGTCGACGCGGTGAGACCTGACCGTGGGCTGGCGGTGCTGGCATCATCGGTGGGCTACGACGACGTCCAGCTGATCGACGACCAGACCGGGGACCCGATCGCTTCGTGCCCGCTGGGGGGCATGCTCGTCGGTGACGTGATCTACCTGTGCACTCCGCCGCCGGCGCCTCCGGTGACTACCATTCCGGGGTGAAAAGTTTCAGGCGGGCCGTGTCGGTTGTGGTTGCAGCATCGCTTGCGGCTGGCGCTTGCGCCGGTGGGTCTTCCGACACTGCCACTCCAGCGAATGGACCTGATCC
>CAZDYO010000554.1:0-2007 GCA_964509555.1 uncultured Acidimicrobiales bacterium | reverse complement strand
GTGCTGTTGGTGATGTTCAGGTCGGTGGTCAAACGTCTGCCCTCCGAATACGAATCCTGGATCACCACCGCCATGGGTCCGGTGGCGGTGATGGCCGCCTACGTTCTCGGCGGCATCGCCGGTCACGACCTACCGCTCAGCGGGGTTCGCGCCGATGCCGGCGACGGATTGTTCTATGTGGGATTCGTGGTGGTGCTGGCCGTCGCCGCGTTTGTGGTGTGGAGCCTCGACATCGGACTCGACACCGCGTTCACCTTCGGGGTTTCCTTCGCTGCTCTGGTTTCGGCATGGATGCTCTGGATCGACCGGATCACGGTTGATGGTGCGTTCAACTCGATCGGCGACCAGCTCGGCGTAGACGGGTTCGCGGTCGTCTTCACCGGGATCATGGCCATTGCCGTGGGGCTCACCGCATTGCTGCTCGACGACTACATCGATCGTGAGGGCGTGGGCGGTGTCGAGATGTACGTGCTGTTGATGCTGTCGGCGGCCGGCGGTGTTGTCATGGCCAGCGCCAACGGTCTGATCGTCCTGTTCCTCGGGCTGGAAACCCTCTCGATAGCCGTCTACGTACTGGCGGCGATGCACTCCAAGCGCCTCGACTCCCAGGAAGCAGGCCTCAAGTACTTCGTGCTGGGGGCGTTCTCCTCGGCATTTCTGCTTTACGGGATCGCCTTCGTCTACGGCGCCACCGGTTCAACCAACCTGATTGCGATCCGTTCTTTCCTCGATTCGAACACTCTCACCGACGACGCCCTGCTGCTGACCGGCTTCGCCCTCATGCTGGTGGGCCTGGGGTTCAAGGTTGCCGCGGTGCCGTTCCATTCCTGGACCCCCGACGTCTACCAGGGCGCCCCCACCCCGGTGGTGGCTTGGATGGCTTCCGCGGTCAAGGCTGCAGGTTTCGCCGCACTGGTGAGGGTGTTCGTGGTCACTTTCGGTTCCTACCGACTGGATTGGCAGCCCGCGGTCTACGTGCTGGCGATCCTCACGCTGGTCACCGGTTCGGTGCTCGCCGTTGTGCAGCGCGACGCCAAGCGGATGCTGGCCTACTCGTCGATCAGTCACGCAGGATTCATCCTCGTCGGGGTTCAGGCGGCGAGCGCGCGGGGCACCGCCGCGGTGGTGTTCTACGCCGCGGCCTACACGTTCCTGGTCATCGGCAGCTTCGCGGTGCTCACCGTGGTGTCGGGCAAGGGTGATCGGGCCACCACTCTCGACGATCTCGATGGTTTGGCCGAGCGACGGCCGGCATTGGCGCTGGCGTTCACCATCTTCCTGCTGGCCCAGGCCGGCGTGCCTCTCACCACCGGATTCGTTGCCAAGATCGAGGTCATCGGCGCTGCCGTCGAGGCCCGGTCCTACTGGCTGGCGATCGTCGCGATGCTCACCGCGGTGATCTCGTCGTTCCTTTATCTGCGGATCGTGCTGGCCATGTATGTCGGCAAGTCGTCGGACGAAGCGCTGGCTGCTCCCCGCACCCGCATACCCACTGCCGCCGTGCTGGTGATCGGGATCGCGTTCCTGGTCACGGTCGGGTTCGGGATCATTCCTGATCCGATCGATCAACTGGCGCGTGACGCGGTGCCCCAGTTGGTTGCCGCCGGCTGATTCCTGTTTCATGAGCAGCGAGTCATCTCAGCCCGCGGAGCCGGTTGCCTGGGACGAAGCGCGCGAGGTGCTGAGCCTCGTATTCCTGATAACCGCGGTGATGCTGGTGCTGGCACCGGGCATTCGCTATCTCGCCGACGGAAGCAGTTTCGGCCTGGCCGACACACTGTCGACATTGCTCGACAACGTCGGACCGGTGTCGGGTCTCCTGCTGGTGGGATCGGCGCTACTGGTGGTGACAGCCCCGGTCGAGGATGTGGTACCAGCGCTTCGGCGGTCGATCGCCGTCATCAGCGTGATCATCACCGTGCTGGGGATCCTCGCTGTGTTTGTGGAGGTCACCTCGGTATCGGGCGGCCGCGCTGTTGGTTTTCTCATCAAGTTGTCGACCATCTC
>CAZDYO010000553.1:0-2012 GCA_964509555.1 uncultured Acidimicrobiales bacterium | reverse complement strand
CGGCCCGCAGCTTTGCCATGGTGAGGAACTGGTCGGCCGACGCGCTGAAACGGAATCCGATCAACCCTGCCGCCGCGGCCGGATCCAAACCGATGTTCTCGCACTGCCGCAGGTAGGCCACCCCGGTTGACATAGCCACCGACAATTGCTGGGCCTCAGTGGCGCCGGCCGCGGCATGACGGGTGGTGTCCACCGTGAATACCCGAATGTCGAGGCCGGCCACATCTCCCGCGAGGCGGGCAGCGTCCGCGAGGCCGGTCGGCACCGACTCGATATCGTGCCCCCTCGCGACCCCTCCCAGCGGATCGAGGCCCAGCCAGTGGCCGACCCCCGACTCGCCGCCCAGGGCCAGCAGCTCTCGGGCACGCTCGACGGTCGAATGTGGACTCAGTGCCACTGGTGCGATCGTCAGATCAACTCCGGCGAGCACCGCCCCGATGTGGCCGCTCGCGGCGTCGGGAGCAACCTCCAGCTCGATCGAAGTGACCCCGCCCCGTAGATCCTCGAGAATCTCGCGGTTGCACTGAGACTCGTCGCCCCCACCATGGGCCTGTCGGACATCCCACCCGTGGTGCACTCGCCCGGGATCTGCATCAAGAACACTCCGGGCCGTCGCCGCTGTGTCGCCGGCCGTGTACAGCGGCTGAATGTCGAGGCCGTCGCGAGTCGCTGAGACCAGCACCGACTCGAAGTCCCGGCCGTGCAGAACCCTGGCGACCGCCTCGTGCCATGCCGACATATCGGGGGGAGCGAAGCCGGCGGCCAGATCGATTCTGTGGCGAGTCATGTGTGGCGTCTCCATGGTGTCGGCCAGAACGTAGCCCGATCGGCACCCCCACTGCGACCTGCGCCGGATCAGTCCCATCACCTGTGAAATATGACACATCGTCGGGCACGCGTTAACTTCCCGAAAGCTGCCGTTGCCGCGAGCGGTTGCCGCTAGGAGTTGGGGGACTCAGATGCTTCGAGGTAGATCGCTCGGTTGGGCGACGGTCACAGTCGGGTTCGCCATGCTGGCTGCAGCATGTTCGGGTGGGTCCACAACCTCGGTTGCCGTAACCACCACGGCCCCGGCCACCACCACGACCGGCCAGTCGGCCAACGACCTTTTCGGTTCCACCACAACCGCACCGGACGCGACCGCGAACACCACCGCCCCGACCACCACCGAAGCCGACCCATGCGCCGGCGTGACCACCGAATCGACCGATATCGGGATAACCGCCGACAAGATCACCGTCCTGGTGGCCGCCGACGTCCAGAGCCCGCTGGCCCCCGGCCTGTTCAAGGACGCGTGGGTCGGAGTCAAGGCATGGGCCGACCACCTCAACGCCAATGGCGGACTCGCCTGCCGACAGGTCGAGGTCATCGAATTCGACACGCTGCTCAATCCGAACGAGTCGGCCAACGCGCAGATCAGCGCCTGCGAGAATGCCCTGGCCATGGTCGGCACCACCGCCCTGTTCGTGTTCGACACCGACACCATGAACACCTGCCCCGACATGGTCGGAAATCCGATCGGCCTGCCCGACATTGCCCAACTGACCACCGAGGTCGCGCATCAGTGCAGCGCCAACACGTTCCCGGTGGTCGCACCCCAGGGAGCGTGCCCGTACAGCGGCGGGCCCCGCGAGTTCACCGAGCGGGTCGGCGATGTCAGGTGGTTCCAGGAAAATATCGATCCCAATCTCAAGGGCGTGTTCCTGGCCCCGGGGGATCTACCATCGATCCGGCAGGCCAGCATCACCACCATCCGCGCCATAGAGAACCTGGGCGTGGAGAACGTCGCCGAGTTCGCCGTGAGTGGTGCCGATCTGCAGCCGGTGTACACACCGTTCGTGCAGGCCATCGCCGACAATGGCGCCAACTTCGCCCGTACCGGTTCCAACGATCAGTCGCTGGTGAAATGGCGGAGCGAGGCGGCTGCGCAGGGCGTCGAGGCCGAGATCTGGGCGTGCACGATCGCGTGCTACACCCACAGCATCTTCGACGCGGGTGGCGAAGTCATCGAC
>CAZDYO010000552.1:0-2014 GCA_964509555.1 uncultured Acidimicrobiales bacterium | reverse complement strand
TGGCCACACCCATCCAGTTGTAGGCCGGCCAGGCGACGGTGGCATCGAAGTCGAGACCCACGATGGAACCGCCGTCGGTCATGAGCGGCGCGACTGCATCGGCAAGCAGCTTCAACGAGAATGCGGAGATCTCGACGGCGATCTTCACGTCGTCCCATGTGGCACCCATGAGGTTGTCGCCCAGGCAGGCCTCGGGAGCGAATCCGATGGCGTGGAGCGCGCCGTCGACCCGCCCCCACTTCTCTGTGAGTTGCTCCCGCAGCGAGTCGGCATGCGACGGATCGGATACGTCGAACTCGATCACCTCGGGTTCGGTGTCGAGCTTGCGGGCGGTGCGTCGGGTGAGACGAATACCGCGGCCGGCGCCGGTGAGCACCAGTTCGGCGCCCTCCTCCTCGGCGAGCTTGGCGATGCCGAATGCGAGCGATGCGTCGGTGAGCACCCCGGTGATCACGATTCGTTTGCCGTCGAGCAGACCCACGTTTCCTCCATGTTCGGGGCCGCTTGGCGACCCGGGCCGGGCGAGACCGGCATTGACCCCCCGACGATACGGCCTGAGAGTGCCCGCCGCCGTCATCTGGGTGGCATATCGTCGCGTTCCGTGGCCATCAGATTGTATGACACCGCCGTCGGGCGGGTGACGGAGTTCTCGCCGGGGGCCGAAGTGTCGATGTACGTGTGCGGCATCACCCCCTATGACGCAACCCATCTGGGTCACGCGGCCACCTATGTCACCTACGACGTCCTGCATCGTCGCCTCGTCGATCTCGGCCATCGTGTGAGGTATGTGAGAAACATCACCGACGTCGACGACAGCATCCTCGCGGCGGCCCGCAGCCGGGGTGTCCACTACCTGGATCTGGCATTTGGCGAGAAGGCACGCTTCGACCACGACATGGAGTTGCTCAACACGCTGCCTCCGTGGTCCGAGCCCCGGGCCACCGGGGCGATCCCGGAGATTCGGGGTTTGATCGATGCCTCGATCAAGGCCGGTCACGCCTACGTGTCCGGCGGGTCGGTCTATTTCGATTCGTCGTCGGTGGACAGTTTCGGGGAACTGTCAGGAGTCGGTCCCGATCGTATGCGCAGGCTCGCCGTCGAGTGGGGAGAGAATCCGTCGGATCCCGCCAAGCGCAACCCGCTCGATTTCGTGTTGTGGCGCCCATCAGTCGACGGCGAGCCCAGATGGGAGTCCCGCTGGGGGGCCGGCCGACCGGGCTGGCATGTGGAGTGCAGTGCGCTGGCCATGCGGGAACTGGGGCCCACGATCGACCTTCACGGTGGTGGGGTCGATCTGCTCTATCCACACCACGAATGCGTACGTGCCCAGTGTGAGGCGGTCACCGGCGTGCAGTTCGTGCGGCATTGGTTGCATCACGCCATGGTTCATCTCGATGGCCGGAAGATGTCGAAGTCGTTGGGCAACCTCGTGTTCGTCCACGAGCTGAGCGAGCGGGTCGAGCCCGCCGTGATCAGGCTCGCATTGTCCGTGCATCACTACCGTCGGCCGTGGCAGTGGGACGATCGTCTGCTGGTCGATGCCGAGGAGCGGCTCTCGCATTGGCGGGCCGCGACCTCGTCATCGGGCATCGACTCCGGCGCTGCTTCGGGAGCGCTTCTCAATGCCGTGCGCGGGTGTGTCGACGACGATCTTGATGTTCCCGGTGCGGTGGAGCTGATCGACGATGCGGCCTCGGAATCGGTCGATGTGACCGCCCCGGCGGCACTGATCGGTGTCAGCCTGTGAAGAGTTTTCCGACTTGTAACGCAATGTTGACCTTCACGGTCTGTGGAGCGACGATTGTTGCGCCATGATGTAGCTCACCTCCAGGGAGACGAAGTGGCGACCGACGATCGAAAACTGCAAGAAGTGGCAGTATCGGTGATGCGACCCGTGTTCAGGGCGCTGTGGAGGATCAAGGTCGTGGGGCTCGACAACATCCCCTCCGACGGGCCGGCGATCCTCACGCCCAACCACACTTCGGTGATCGACTCGTTCTTCCTCCCGGCGGTG
>CAZDYO010000551.1:0-2017 GCA_964509555.1 uncultured Acidimicrobiales bacterium | reverse complement strand
TGGTGATGATCACCTATCACTTCGGACAACTGGGATTGGTCACATGGCTCGCGTTCGTCTGACGTTTTCGTTCCTGGCCGTCTTGTCGGTGGCCGCCGCGTGTGGTCGCCCCGATCCGGGATTCGACAACCTTTCGCTGCGGTCGGCCATCCCGCCAGGTCTGGTGCCGGATGATCCGTCTGTGGTCACCGACGTCACGTGTCCCGAACTTCGCACCTCGGAGGCGGTGACGATCATCTGCGAAGCTGCCGTAGCGGGTCAGCCGATCGAGGTGACGGTCTCGATCGACTCGGATGGCACCGCCAGTATCAAGTCCCAGTCGACCCTGATCGACCTGGCCGGTGTGGCTGCGGAGGCCCAGGCGAGATTCACCGACGACCTCGGTGTCGACTCGTTGGTCGAGTGTCCCGGTTCGGTGGTGGTGAGCGTCGCCGATCTCACCTTCGAATGCACCGCAACCGACGAAGCCGGGGTGTCGCGGAACCTGGTGGTCACGGTCGTCGACGACTCCGGCGGATGGGTGATCGATCTCGCACACTGACGAACGAGGGGTGGCGATGTTGCGCTGGTAACCTTCATGAGCCCGCATTTGCCGGGTGAGTCGTGTTGCCCATCGACAGATGGCCCACGATCAGAGCCGCCAAAGGCGGCACCGCCGCAGCTTTCGCATCGCGGAGCATGCAGCCGGGTCAAATACCCCTCAGAAGGAATCAAATGGCAGTCAACCTGCGCCCAAAATCCGAAACGATCGCCGAAATGGCGAAGGCGTTCAATCTCGCCGAAAACGACACCGGGTCTCCCGAGATCCAAGTCGCATTGCTTTCGGAACGCATCACTCATCTCACCGAGCATCTGAAGTCCCACAAAAGGGACCATCACAGTCGGAGAGGCCTGTTGATGCTGGTGGGTCGACGCCGTCGTCTCCTCGACTACATCAAGGACAACGACGTAGAGCAATATCGAGCAGTCATCGCACACCTAGGTCTGCGACGCTGAAAAAATGTGAGGAGCGACCCTGAGGGGTCGCTCCTTCCGGTTTGTCCGAAGGGTTGCTCGCCCCGAAGACCAACCCGACGAATCCCAGTGAAAAATCAAGAGCACGGCGAGTCGGTGCTAGTCGCATGTTTCTCAGCCAATCGTCGCCCACACGTCGGGTGACCATGGCCGGAGCGATATGCGACTGGGAACTGACAGAACCGTGCCAGATGATCGGGCCGAAGGCCCGACAGGAGCACACAATATGTCCAATCCAATCAAGGTCTCCGGCGCGTTCACCCGCGGCGAAGGCAAGGAAATCAGTTTCGAGACCGGAAAGCTGGCCAAGCTGGCCGGTGGCTCGATCACCGCCCAGATCGGCGACACCGTGGTGCTGGTCACCGCGACCGGGGCCAAGACCCCTCGTGAAGGCGCCGACTTCTTCCCGCTCACCGTCGACATCGAAGAGCGCATGTACGCCGCGGGACGCATCCCCGGATCGTTCTTCCGTCGTGAGGCCCGCGCCGGCGAGCGCGCCATCCTCACCTGCCGTCTGATCGACCGTCCGTTGCGGCCGGCGTTTCCCAACGGATTCCGCAACGAGGTCCACGTGGTGGGCACCGTTCTCGGGGCCGATCAACACAACCCCTACGACGTGGTCGCTCTCAACGCCGCCTCGCTCGCACTCTCCATCTCACCCATCCCGTTCGACGGGCCTCTCGGAGCTGTGCGCATCGCCTGGTCTCCCGAGGGCGAGTGGATTCCGTTCCCGACCTACGAAGAGGGCGAGGAATCAGCCTTCGAGATGGTCGTGGCCGGCCGCATGATCGACGACGACGACGTCGCCGTGATGATGGTCGAGGCCGGCGGCACCGGCAAGAGCTGGGAGCTCTACGAGTCCGGCACCCCCAAGGTCGACGAGGACGTCCTGGCCGGTGGCCTCGAGGCCGCCAAGACCTGGATCCGTGAGGTCATCGAGACCCAGCAGGAACTCATCGAGGCCTTCGGTCCCGTGGAGAAGATGGACCCGCCGGTCACCGTC
>CAZDYO010000550.1:0-2023 GCA_964509555.1 uncultured Acidimicrobiales bacterium | reverse complement strand
CTCCGGGTGGTGGGGCGTCAACTACATGTTGATGCGGGTGTCCTTGATCTCTTGTGCATCGATGTGCAGGGTCGTTGGGTTGTCGTTGAGCTCAAACGTGATCGTCTTCATCGCGATGTCGTTGCGCAGGCCATCGACTATGCCGCCTGCATCCGCGACCTCTCGGCCGACGATCTCCGGTCTCTGATCGCATCCGGCCTGCAGCGGATCACGGACGCCGGTTCGGTGATGGAGTCGGTTGAGAGCCAGATAGCGAATGAGTCTGGCGACCCGAGAGACGTGGCGATCATGGTTGTCGGTGCCGGGGTTGATTTGGGCCTCGAGAGGGTCGTTGGTTTCATGTCGAATTTCGATGTGCTAATGAGCGTCGTGTCGTTTCAGGTCTTTTCTCAGCCCAACGGTGAGTAGCTACTGGTTCGGGAGGTGCTCGAAGATGAGGGCCAACGCGCTCCTCAGGCGTCGCGGGCAACGCGATCGGTAGAGGTCATCAGCGAGCTGGCGGGTCAGATCGGTGTCAAAGAGGGATTCGACGCGATCGTGTCGGCGGCCGAACAAGCCGGACTGTTTGTCAGGCCTTACACGCGCAGCGTGATGATCACCCCGCCAACCGCCAAGAATCGCTTCCTCATGGCTCTCACCCCGGAGCGAGGGAAGGGCCTGCGCATCAACCATGGGCCAGAGGCATTCGCAGAGTTCTTCGAGGGGGTGACCGCCGAGAGTGTGGAGTCGATACTGGGCTCCGGCGGAGACCACTGGTACAAGGGCACGGATCTCGACGAACGAGTGAAACTGATTTCCGCCTTTCTGGCAGAACTGCCCGAGGCCGACGATCACGACGACGGACGTCACGCGGACACAGAGACTGTCATGGCAATAGCTGCGCTTGTTCAGCCAGGCGAGTGGACCACCTACGGCGATCTTTCGACGGTAGCGATCGGCCGATCATCGGCTGCGATGTCGATTGGAACAATGGCCAGCAGTCTGCCTCAGTTCCCTTCACCACACCGCGTGTTGAACACCCGCGGTGTAGTCAGTCCGGGATGGCGCGCTGATGACGGTGGTGGGCCCGAGGAATGCAGGCGGCGATTGGAATCGGAGGGAGTCCGATTTCGGGAGGACGGTTCCGCTGATCCAGAGTGCAGGGTCAGCGTGGAGACAATAAGGAATCGGTTGGCGGACCGTGATCGAGACGATGGCTGAACAGACCGATCCAGGGGTGAAGCCATGACATCGATTGACGGTTTGAGTGGCGACTTCGATGTGACCATTCCCCTTTGGGACGTATCGAAGTATGCAACTTCTGGCCAATCGGTTGACCAGCACGGCGAGATCGGTGACGGCTCCATTCACGTTCACGGTCAAGGAGCCGGGAGCAGCGCTGCATGCCCCGCACGCCGGCAAACATGAACCTTGCTGGTTGGTTCGACGTCTCGGTTGGAGACGATCGGGATGATTCCTGAACTCGACGCGGCCCGGGTCCGCCGCTGGGCAGCCGCTCGCACTCCGGCGGAGTACCTTCACGAGATGCGCCTTGAGGTGGACGAGACACCACGCAGCCTCACGATCCTCGATTGCCGGCCGCCGTGGAGCGTCTCGATGTGTCCGGAGTGGATCCGAACACCGGTCGCACGCTTGAGGTATGTGATGAAGCGCAGCGAGTGGACGCTCTACTGGCCCGACCGCAACAGCAGGTTCCACCGCTACGAACTGGCCGAACCGACCCAGCACGTCACCGAGTTGCTAGACGAGATCGACGCTGACCCGATCTTCATCTTCTGGGGCTGAGCTTCCAAGGAGATCATGCGGCCGGCAGCCACCCCGATGGCGAGTGAAGGGTGACTCCCTCGGACGTGACCACAGTCGCTGGCAGGCGGCTCGATCGGACCGTCTGATTGGATATCCGGAACGCAGCATCGGCGACTCGTCTCAGCTCGCTGGATTGTCGCTTCGGCGGGAACGCCACGAGGAGTTGCTTCTCCGGGAAGCGCCGTCTGATCGACTCGATTGGAGGAACCAGATCACT
>CAZDYO010000549.1:0-2025 GCA_964509555.1 uncultured Acidimicrobiales bacterium | reverse complement strand
GTCCATGCGCTGACCGGGACCCCAGATCACACCGGGCTTGATCACATTGCGCCAGCGCATCTCCCAGCCGTCGATCCCGACCATGGCCGCGAGACGATCGATGGCGCCCTCCATGGCGAACTGGGCCTGATTGGCACCGAAGCCACGGAACGCGCCACACACAGAATTGTTGGTACGCACCGCCACCGCCTCGATGTCGATGTTGGGAACCACGTAGGGCCCGCTGGCGTGGCCCGCAGCCCGTTCGAGAACCTTCATGCCCACCGACGCGTAAGGGCCGGAGTCGCCGATCATGCGCACGTGAAGTGCCTGCAGTCGGCCTTCGGCATCGCATCCGGCCCGCAGGTGTATGCGAATCGGATGACGTTTTCCGCTTACGAGGAAGGTTTCCTCCCGACTGAAGGTGGTCTTGACCGGCCGCCCGAGCAGCCAAGCCGCGAGCGCGGTCTGGCCCTGATTGGACATGTCTTCCTTGCCGCCGAACGCACCGCCATTGGAAACCAACTCGACGACCACTCGATCGGTGGGGACGTCGAGAATCCGGGCTATGTCGTCCCGGTCGTCCCACACCCCCTGGCCGCCGGAGTAGACGTGCAGTGATCTGGTGGCGCCGTCGGCCCCGACCGTGGGCACGGCCAGCGTGGATTCGGGTTCGAGGAACGTGTGGTCGACCCGCTGGGTCTGGAACACCTCGTCGATGCTGTGGGCGCAGGCGGCCAGCGCGGCTGCGGCATCGCCCCTCGAGTAGGCCGAGGTCGACAAAACGTTGCCCTCGAGCTGCCACACGGCATCCTCGGAGTCGGCGGCGGAGAGGGCGTTGGTGATCGGTTCGAGAACCTCGTATTCGATGTCCACCAGAGGCACGGCGGCCCGGGCCTCGATACGGCTTTCGGCGACCACCAGAGCCAGGACGTCGCCCAGGAAACTGGTGCGGCCACCCTCGGGTATGAACACCGGCCAGTCCTTGTGGATGATTCCCGACCGGAGTTCTCCCGGAACATCGGCACCGGTGATCACCGCGACCACCCCGGGGGCGGCGAGCGCCGCGGTCGTGTCGATCTTCACGACATCGGCGCGGGCATGTGCACTGAGCACCACCGCGCCGTGAAGGCATCCGTCCGGGGCCATGTCGTCGATGAATCCGCGGTCTCCGAGCGAGAGTTCCTCGGCTTCGTACTTGACGCCGCGCGACCCGATTCCGCCCGGTCGTTCGGGAACCGGATCAAGACCGTTGGCCAGATCCTCGACCGCATCGAGGATCTTGATGTAGCCGGTGCACCGGCACAGATGCCCGCCGAGATGACGCGATGCCTGATCCCGGGTCACCGGTTCGGGGCGGTCGAGAAGAGCGACGGTTCGCATCACGATCCCGGGTGTGCAGAACCCGCACTGGAGAGCGCCATGGGCAGCGAATGCCGAGGCGATACGGCCCCGCTGGGCATCATCGACCCCCTCGAGCGTGAGTATCTCCGCACCCTCGGCCTTCTCAAGCGAGGTCTGGCACGCCACCCGGGCCTTGCCATTGATCAACACCGTGCAGCAGCCGCACTGACCACTGGGAGCACATCCGTCCTTGGCAGCGGTGAGACCGAGTTCGTCGCGTAGCGCCGACAACAGATGGGGGTGATGATCTCCGACGGTTACGGCTTTGCCGTTGCATGTGAAATTGGCCATTGGTCAGGTTGTGTGTTTCTGGTCGGTGGTCGTCTGGTCGAGCGGCGGCGGGGGAATGGCCGCCTTCTGGGCGGTGATGGCGGTATAGACCTCGGGGCGGCGGTAACGCTCGAATTGGAAGAGTGTTTCCTTGTAGTTGGCGCACATGGCCAGGTCGATGTCGGCCACCACCAACTCGTCGCCGTTGGTCTCGGCCATCGCCAGCAGCTCACCCGATGGTGCGAAGATGCTCGACTCGGCCAGCGAGTCGACGCCCTCCTCCAAGCCGCCCTTGGCCACACCGATCACAAACATTCCGTTCTGGTATGCACCGGCCTGCATGACTATGCGGTTGTGGAACCCGGCCAGGCG
>CAZDYO010000548.1:0-2029 GCA_964509555.1 uncultured Acidimicrobiales bacterium | reverse complement strand
GGGGGGGGGGGGGGGGGACTGGACAACCGGGAGCGTGGGGCGGAGCGCGAACGGGTGTTGGCCAGGGAGGTTTCCCTGGCCCCCACGCCGGCCACAGCACCCGATCCGGCCGCAGCTCTGACCATGGTCGGGAACGGGTTGACGTACTGCCCCGAAGGATCCACCACGGCGAAGTGGAGGTGGGGACCGGTGGCGTTACCCGAATCTCCCACGTAGCCGACGACATCGCCCGCCTGGACCTCGGCCCCCACCGTGATCCCTGGTCCGAACGCGTATTGCATCTCGTTTGAGTCGTCGGTAGTGCCGGGCGAATCGTTGTTGAGATGGATGTAGAGGTACTTCCATCCTCTCGAGTCGGTGAGGATCACCATGTTTCCCTCGGCACCGAGGTTGGAATGTCGTATGGCGGTGACCGTCCCCTGCCTCACAGCCAGCAGAGGTGTCATTCGAACCGCTGGAATATCGATTCCGAGATGGCGCCGCGTCGACTCCCCGGGCGGGTTGCTCCAATTGTCGACCAGTGGATGCTCGCCGCTCACGGGAAGAACCACCACCGCCGGGTCGTCCGGATCGGGCTCGGCGGCCGCCAAGTCGATGGAATCATCCGGGTCGACCTCGAAGTCGGCCGTGGCAGGGATCGCCGAGAGGACCACCGCCATCACCAAACTGAACGCCCAGATGAAGCCCCTCCAGTCGCGTGGTGTCGGCCGATCGGCCGCCCCTTGCATATCACGCACCACCCTCATCGACTCCCCCGGGAATGTCTCTCGAATCCGCCGCCGCCACCTTCAGGAGGCGTCGTGGCTACGCAAAGTAGCGAAATCACACTGAATACGCAATAGGCATGTCGACTGTGATTTCTTGTGGGCGACGACTCCAGTGGTCAGCCATCACTTAATAACCTCCGGGAAACGCCCTTTTCGGGCTCAGAATGTCACACCCGACCGTCATAATCGAACGTATGTTCGTATCATCAGTGGCCGCCGATGCCGGGATTTGCACGGAACCACACCCCGGCAACTCCGCGCCGATGGCCGGGGTGAGCGCGGCCATCGACGTGCTGGTTCAGGTCGACGCAGGCCCGGTAGATGCCGATTCCGCCGCGGCGGAGATCGCCGCACTCGAGCGGGAGTGTCGTCGCTTGCAGGCTGCCCAGATCGAGTTGCTGGGCAAGATCGACTCCTCCGGCGTCTACTCCGCCGATGGCCATTTCTCGGCCAGGGTGATGATGCGTCACCACGCCCAACTGTCAGGTGCTGAAGCGTCGAGGCGATTCGGGGTTTGTCGAACACTGCGCGACCTTCCCCGTATCGCCGACGCCTACCGCTCCGGACTTGTCGGCACCGACCAGATCCGCCGCCTGGCGCGGGTGTGGTCCAACCCGCGTGTCCGGGGCTTCATGGATGCATGCGAACATGAATTCCTCGCCGCGGCCATGTCCATGGAGTTCCCCGACTTCGACTCGTTCTGTGGCCAGTGGGAACAGCTCGTCGATGCCGATGGCGCCCACAAGAAAACCGAGCGGCAATGGGAGCTCCGCAACATCCGACCCACCCAGGACTTCAACGGCATGTGGAGCCTCAGCGGCCGCATGATGTCGCTCGACGGAGCCGAGTTCCACGAGATCCTCTCCCGTCTCGCCGATGCCGAACGGCTCGCCGACGTTGAAAAGGCCCAAGCCGAACACGGCGACGAGTGGCGTCGCCACCTGCCCAGGACATCGAGCCAGCTTCGCTACGACGCATTCATGTCGCTGGTTCGTCGAGGTGCCGGGGCCAGGCCCGGCGGCGGCAACGCCGAGGTCATCACCAACATCGTGATCGACCAGCAGAGCTTCGAAGAGCAGTTGGCGATGCTGTGCGGATCCGACCCCGACCCGGTTCTCCCGGCCGAGATCGCCGCCGCGATAATCAACGGGGATCGATTTTGTCGCACCGCCGACGGCACCCGAGTCAACGCCGCCGAGGCCGTCGCCCGCGCGCTCACCGACCAGCTCCGCCGGGTGGTCATCAACTCATCCGGGGTGGTC
>CAZDYO010000547.1:0-2032 GCA_964509555.1 uncultured Acidimicrobiales bacterium | reverse complement strand
GATCAGGTGTCGCTTTGGTCGCCCGACTCGCCGGTTCTTTACGACCTCGAGCTACGACTGCTGGACACAACCGGCGAAGTCGTCGACATGGTGCAGAGCCGGATTGGATTCCGCACGATCACCACCAACGGCGATCAGATTCTCCTCAACGGACGCCCGATCGTGTTGCGTATGGCCCTGGACCAGGGCTACTGGCCCGATACGCGGCTGGCGTTGCCCTCGAACGACGCAGCGCGCCGCGAGATCCAATGGCTGCGCGACGCCGGTTTCAATGGGGTCCGCAAACACATGAAGATCGAAGACCCGCGATGGTGGCGTTGGGCCGATGAGCTCGGCCTCATGGTCTGGCAGGACATGCCCGCCGGGGCGTTCCATCAACCCGCCGGGCCGGAACTGCGCGGCCGGATCGTCGACGAATGGGAACGTGCGATCAAGCGTGATCGCAGCCACCCGAGTGCCATTTGTTTCTCACCGTTCAACGAGTCGTGGGGGATCAACGGTGTGGGTGACGATCCCGAGATCCAGGGTTGGGTTCGCCACGTGGTCGCCCTCACCCGTCGCCTCGCACCCGACGCACTGGTGGTCGACAACAGCGGCTGGCTTCACGTCGACACCGACATTTTCGACGTTCATCTCTACGACCATGATCCCACCGAGTTGCGGACCAACCTCAGCGAGGCGATCGACGCTGCTTGGGAGGTCGACCGGCGACTCCGCTTCGAAGCGTTCGGCAACTGGATCCAGGCCGCTGACAGCGACGGCATGATCGAGTTCGACATGTCGCCGTCGGCCCGGGGTGTCACGCCCCGCCCGTTCCATGGCCAACCGGTCGTGGTCAGCGAGATGGGCGGTGTCGGATTCGTGCCTCCCGATCCGGAGGTCAACAGCGATACACCGCCCCCCGATCGTTTCGTGTATTCCGAAGCGGCGACGGCCGAGGAATTCGTGGAGGCCATCGCCGGCCTCGTGGGCGTGGTCGAAGGGCTCGGCCTGGCCGGCTGGTGCTGGACCCAGGTGAGCGACGTCGAACAGGAACAAAACGGCCTGCTCACCTACGATCGCCGGCCCAAAGTCTCGGCGGCGCGGGTGGCTGAGGCGATTCGTTCAGCGATTGAACGCCGGCCGGTGTGACACCCGGCAGCTACTTCTTGGCAGCCTCGTAGTAGGGGTTTTCGCCGCCGGCGTGGTCGGTGACGTCGATCACCTTGGTGATCTCGGGCACCATTTCGAGGATGGCCACCTCGATGCCCTGGCTGAGAGTCACCGCAGCCATGCCGCACCCCTGGCAGCCGCCTCCGAGACGGAGATAAGCGGCGTCGCCCTCGATGGCCACGAGCTGAGCCGACCCGCCGTGACTGGCGATGGCCGGGTTTATGCGCTGGTCGAGAACCTGGGTGACCCGCTGGGCCACGTCGCCGGAGAGTTCGATGTCGCCGCCGGGAATGTCGGGTGACGGGGAGTTGGGATTGTCGAACACGAACCCGCCGGGGTCATCGGTCTTGAGCAGATTCTGCCGGTGGTTGAGAGTGGAACCCCGGAGCTTGTCGGCGTCGGCGGTCTTGAGCACGACCCGCAGGTCGCCGTGTTGTTCGACCACATGGTCGGCGCCTGCTTCGTCGACCGACTGCAGCCACATGTCGTAGGCGTAACTGGGGCCACGGGTGCCGGCCACTTCGAGCCACAGGCCGAGCTTGTCACCGTCGGGCTCACCCGAAAGCATGCCCAGCAGCTTGGCGCGGGCCTTGTCGGTGACGGTGAGGAGGTTGGTGGAGCCGGTGGAGTCTGACATTTCGCTCCCTGGTGGAGTTGTGGCCGTGTAGGGGCACGATAGGAGCATGGCGAAGGTTCTGCTCCTGCTGCCGGCCGGCACATACCGAGCCACCGATTTCATCGATGCCGCCCGCGACCTGGCGGATGATGCCCCGAGCTGGGGTTCCAAGTCGGACCGGGTTGTCGATGTGGTGGTGGTCACCGACGCCGGCTCGAGTCCGGCTGCCGAGGCCGACTCTGCAATACAGGTCGGCTTCGCCTG
>CAZDYO010000546.1:0-2033 GCA_964509555.1 uncultured Acidimicrobiales bacterium | reverse complement strand
CGCCTCCACACCCCACACACTACTACGCGCGATCTAACCTGTGGCGAACCCTAACCACGATCGCTTGCCAATACGACGATGACGAACCCGCCCTCGTCGCCCCACTTGCGGACGATGAAATCGGATGCTTCGGCGACCGCGGCTTGGGTGACATCGAAACTCGAATCCGACAGGGCCGTGGCGAACACGTCGTTGGTGCTGGAGCATGCAGTCGCCACCAGCAGAACCACAAACACCGAGGAGGCGAGTTTCATCTTCATCGGCTTCATACCCGACGCGATCCGAGACCTGGCTGCCGGCAGAACCAATCCCAAGGCGGTCATCAGATTCCCCCAGATCCGGTTTTTGCACGACCACGGTGCTCAAGTGGGTCGGCGACGGATGTCACCATAGTCCCGACCTCGATTCTCTGCCTGATTCTTGGTGTCAGGGTGTTGGGCACGAGCTTCTCGATCGACCTTCACTCAGCGGTGCCCCGAGCCGAGAGTTTCTCGCTGCGGATGAATATCCCACTCGCTGTGGCGCACAGCGTGTCGCCATCGTGCAGTTCGCCTTCGATGAAGACCTTGCGCCTTTCGGTACCCGCCACCCAAGCCCTCATCCGCACGGGCTTTTCCAGCGGCGTGAGCGATCTGTAAACGATCGACAGCGTGCCGGTGAAGGCACCCAGACCGTTGACCACCGCGGTGGCACCGAGAAGTTCGTCGAAGGTGGCCGCGATGATCCCGCCGTGAACCGAGCCAGGTGGGCCGTTGAATGCCGACCGGAAGCTGACTTCGCCGTGGACCTCCCCCTTGGCGTCACCGGTTGCCCGCCACATTCTGACGGGAGGCGAGATCGGATTGAGCCGACCGACAAGCGGGCTGTAGGGAAAGAACTCCTCGGGGTCGAGATTGCCTGCGGCGCCACGCTCATCGACCGCGTCGGGGTCGATGACGCCCCGCTTGACCGCGTAGGCCTCATAGCGAAGCGTGTGTTGCATCCTCACGCCCTCCACCACGCTCGGTCTGAGCCGGTCGGTGACACCGCAGATGATTTCAGTGGCCCAACCAAGGTCGGTGTCGGAGAGATCGGCGGTGCGAATCACCTCGATCAGATCACGCATTGCATCAACCAGAGTCTCTGCGGTCTGTGGCATGAGAAGAACGTAGGCCCGCCGTCCGACCGGTCACCAATCCGACCGGGGCGTGTTCGCCACCCCCGGTAAGGGGCGCTACTGTCCGGATTGATCCGGGTATCGAGAATGATTGGGAACGAAATGGGACGCTTCGACGGAAAGGTTGCGCTGCTCACCGGAGTGGCCTCCGGCATCGGCCGGGCCACCGCTGTTCGGCTGGCTGCAGAAGGCGCTTCGGTTTACGGCCTCGACATCAACACCGACGGCCTCGCTGAGGTGAAGTCTCAGGTCGAATCCGACGGTGGCGTGATGTCGGTTCGCCAAACCGATGTGACCAATGTTGCCGAGTGTCACGCTGCGGTCGCCGACTGCATATCGGAGATGGGCCGCCTCGATGTGCTCGGAAACATCGCCGGCATCGCGTGGCAGCGCCATGTCGTCGACGTCACCGAAGCCGACTGGGACCGCATGAGCGACATCAACGTGAAGGGCGTGTTCTTCCTCACCCAGGCCGCAATCCCCCACATTCTCGAATCCCACGGCAACATCATCCTGATTGCATCCAACGCCGGGTTGATGGGCCAGGCCTACTGCGTGCCCTACTGCGCGACCAAAGGCGCGATCGTCAACATGACCAGGGCGCTGGCGATGGAATTCGTGAAAGACCCGATCCGGATCAATGCGATCGCTCCCGGCGGAACCGATACCGCTCTGGTGGCCAACTTCGAACTGGTGGAAGACGGCGATTTCAACCTCATGCAGAACTATGTGGGCTACCGCCGTCCGGCACCACCCGAACAGATTGCTGCGCTGTTTGCATTCGTGGCCAGTGACGAGGCCGGCAACATACACGGCAGCATCCTCAGCGCCGACAGCGGACTCACCGCCGCCTGAAGTTCGGGATCCGTTTCTCGCT